>NZ_JBFBBN010000014.1:106133-125379 GCF_040682715.1 Amycolatopsis sp. NPDC051128
GTCGCATTGAGGGACTTGAAGTCCCTCAATGCGACATTCACGGCCGTTCAGTTGGCGCCGATCATCCGCAGCGCCGCGTCGAGCCGGTGCGCGCCGCGTTCCCGGGCCCGCTCCGCGCCGTCCTTGCGCACCCGGTCGAGCTCCGAGACGTCGTCGAGCAGCGTCAACGCGCGTTCCCGCAGGGGCCGCAGCTCCTCGATCACGGCGTCGGCGACGGCGTCCTTCACCGCTCCGTACGACGAGAACTCCTCGGCCAGGTCCGCCGGCGACCCGCCCCGGCACGCCGCGAGGATCTCCAGCAGGTTGGCCATCCCCGGCCGGGTGTCCGGAGCGTGCACCGGTACCGAACCGCCGTCGGTCACCGCGCGGCGGATCTTGCGGCGGACCTGGTCGGGCTCGTCCAGCACGAAGAGCACGCCCACCGCGTCCCGCGTCGACTTCGACATCTTGCGCGTCGGGTCGGCGAGGTCCTTGACGCGTGCGCCCGCGGGCGGGAGCACCGCCTCCGGGATGGTGAACACCTCGCCGTACGTGCTGTTGAACCGCTTCGCCAGCGTCCTCGTCAGCTCGACGTGCTGCCGCTGGTCTTCGCCGACGGGGACCTCGTCCGCGCCCTGCAGGAGGATGTCCGCGGCCATCAGCGCCGGGTAGGTCAGCAGCGACAGCCGCACCCCGGCCTGGCCCTTGGACTTCTCCTTGAACTGGATCATCCGCGCGGCTTCGCCGTAGTTGCAGGTGCACTCCAGGACCCACGTCAGCGCGCCCAGCTCGCGGGCGAGGTCGGACTGGACGAACACCCGCTCGGGGTCGATCCCGGCGGCGATCAGCACGGCGAGCTGCTCTCTCGCCAGCGATCGGAGTTTCACCGGGTTGTGCGGGGTCGTCATGCCGTGCAGGTCGGCGACGAAGTACAGGTCGTCCGGGCCGCCCTCGCGCGCCCAGCGGCGCACGGCACCGAGGTGGTTGCCGAGGTGGACGTGACCGGACGGGGTGATGCCGGACAGCTTGCTCATGGTGCCTTCCTTTCGCGGGAGGCCACCCCGGAGAAGGCACGAAAAAGGCCGCCCGTCCGGGGCGGCCACTGGTGATTCGGCGCAGAGGATTCAGCGCGAGGTCAGCGGGCCGCCGAGGGCGGCCACCAGCTGGTGGTCTGCGCGTGCATGGGGCCGACTATAGCCCGCTCCGTCACCACTTCGCATCGTCCGGACGCGGAAGCCGCTGAGCGGAGTTACGGTCTTAACCATGTATGTCGTCCTGCTGAACTACACGGCCCCCATCGAGGAAATCGACTACGCGCTCCCGGACCACGTCGAATGGCTGAACAAGCAGTACGAACACGGCCACTTCCTGGCTTCCGGGCGGCGGAACCCGCGCACCGGCGGCGTGATCATCACGCGGCCGATGGCCCGGGGGAAGCTCGACGCCATCCTGGCGTCCGACCCGTTCTGCGTGAAACACCTCGCCCAGTACGAGGTGATCGAGTTCTCGCCGACCAAGACCGCACCCGAGCTGCGGCTGGTCAACGAGGCCGTGACCCACTAAGCGGCCAGCTCCAGCTTCGCCTTCTTCAGAGCCAATACCGGGCACTTCTTGCAGCGCGGCTGCGACCGGCAGCACTTCTTCTTGACCTTGCCGGCCTTCATCAGCTTGCGCACGACCTTCCGCGGGTCTTTCGGCTTCTTGCCCACGCGCACGCACCTTCCGGATCGGCGACCTTCACCGGGTTTCCACGTTAGGCCAGCCTAACCGACGTGGGGGCGTGGGGCCGCTCACAATGGGGTGGCAGGTATCCTGGGTGAGGTCCGCGTGTGACCAGAGCCGGTCACGGATGCCTGAACGGCTTGCGCGGCCATCCAACCCTTGAAGTTCAGGAGTTCTCGCGTGCCCGCAGCCAGCGCTACCGTCGAAACCGGCCGGCCGACCGGTAAGACCCGGCCCGACCTGCGCAATGTCGCGATCGTAGCCCACGTCGACCACGGCAAGACCACGCTCGTGGACGCGATGCTGCGCCAGTCCGGCGCCTTCGCCGAGCGTGCCGAGCTCGTCGACCGCGTGATGGACTCGGGGGAGCTGGAGCGCGAAAAGGGCATCACCATCCTGGCGAAGAACACCTCGATCCACCGCCAGACGCCCGAGGGTTCCGTGACGATCAACGTCATCGACACCCCCGGCCACGCCGACTTCGGCGGCGAGGTCGAGCGCGGCCTGGCCATGGTCGACGGCGTCGTCCTGCTGGTCGACGCCAGCGAGGGCCCGCTCCCGCAGACCCGGTTCGTGCTGCGCAAGACCCTCGAGGCCGGCCTGC
This sequence comes from Amycolatopsis sp. NPDC051128, assembly GCF_040682715.1. NCBI lineage: Bacteria > Bacillati > Actinomycetota > Actinomycetes > Pseudonocardiales > Pseudonocardiaceae > Amycolatopsis > Amycolatopsis sp. NPDC051128. The sequence continues at coordinate 108,439 of NZ_JBFBBN010000014.1, forward strand.
CGGTGATCCTGCTGGTCAACAAGACCGACCGCCCCGACGCCCGGATCGCCGAGGTCGTCGAGGAAACCCACGACCTGCTGCTCGAGCTGGCCAGCGACATCGAGGACGCCGACCACGACGCGATCCTCGACCTCCCGGTCGTCTACGCCTCCGCGCGCGCCGGCAAGGCGAGCCTGGAGCAGCCCGCCGACGGTGAAATCCCCGAGAGCGAGAACCTCGACCCGCTGTTCGACACCCTGCTCCGGCACGTGCCGCCGCCCGCCGCCGACCTCGACGCGCCGCTGCAGGCGCTGGTCACCAACCTCGACGCGTCGAACTTCCTCGGCCGCATCGCGCTGATCCGCATCCACGCCGGCAAGCTGCGCAAGGGCCAGACCGTGGCCTGGATGCGCGAAGACGGCACGGTGCAGAACGTCCGCATCTCCGAGCTGCTGGTCACCGAGGCGCTCACCCGCGTCCCGGCGACCGAGGCCAGCGCGGGCGAGCTCGTCGCCATCGCCGGTATCCCGGACATCACGATCGGCGACACCCTCGCCGACTCGGACAACCCGGTGGCGCTGCCCCGGATCACCGTCGACGAGCCCGCGATCTCGATGACCATCGGCGTCAACACCTCGCCGCTGGCGGGGCGCAACGGCGGCGACAAGGTCACCGCGCGGCTGGTCAAGGCCCGCCTCGACCAGGAGCTGATCGGCAACGTCTCGATCCGCGTGCTGCCGACCGAGCGCCCCGACACCTGGGAGGTCCAGGGCCGTGGCGAGCTGGCGCTGGCGATCCTCGTCGAGCAGATGCGGCGCGAGGGCTTCGAGCTGACCGTCGGCAAGCCGCAGGTGGTCACGCGCGTCATCGACGGCAAGGTGCACGAGCCGTTCGAGCGTCTGTCGATCGACTCGCCGGAGGAGCACCTCGGCGCGATCACCCAGCTGCTGGCCTCGCGCAAGGGCCGGATGGAGCACATGGGCGGGCACGGCTCCGGCCGGCTCAAGCTCGACTACGTCCTCCCGGCGCGCGGGCTGATCGGCTTCCGCACCGACTTCCTCACCGAGACCCGCGGCACCGGCATCGCGAACCACGTGTTCGAGGGTTACTTCCCGTGGGCGGGCGAGATCCGCACCCGGCACAGCGGCTCCTTGGTCGCCGACCGCACCGGCCCGGTCACCGCGTACGCGATGATCCAGCTGGCCGACCGCGGCACGTTCTTCGTCGAGCCGGGCGCCGAGGTGTACGAGGGCATGGTCGTCGGCGAGAACCCGCGCTTCGAGGACCTCGACATCAACATCACCAAGGAGAAGAAGCTGACCAACATGCGTCAGTCCTCCGCCGACGTGATGGAGACGCTGGCCCGTCCGCGCAAGATGGGCCTGGAAGAGGCCCTGGAGTTCTGCTCGGTCGACGAGTGCGTCGAGGTCGCGCCCGAGGTCGTCCGGGTCCGCAAGGTCACCCTGGACGTCAACACCCGCGCGAAGGAGCGTTCGCGCGCGAAGAGCCGCGACAACGGCTGATCCCGCAGCTCGCGAAAACCTCCCGGCGACCATCGCCGGGAGGTTTTTTCGTCACGCTTCCCTTACGCTGGGTCGAAGGTCGAGCGACGCGAAGTCACGAATTTCGCCGTTCTTCTCCTTATATCTTTATAGGGGCTCCGGCGGCATCGGTACCTGGCGCGCACCTCCGCGGTGAACCCGTCTCGTGTCCGGGCCGTGTTCGTTCCGCCGTTCCGGAACAGTCCGGGAACCCGGACGGCTCTTCGCGCGTCCTTCCCCATAGCGGCACCACGGGGCGCCGGGTCCGGATGATCCGGGTATGGGAATCCCGGTTCCGGCGACGCGGGCGGTCGTGGGAGCATGGCTGACCCGATCGGCGGAACTGGGGAGGAACGGGCGTGCGGGTGAATCGCAAGGCGGTGCCGGTACTGGCACTCGCGGCCGTGCTGCTCACCGCCTGCTCCAACACCCCGCCGCCACCGGTCGTCTCGTCGTCGGCCGCGCCCGCGCCCACCACCGGCAAGACGCCGTCGCAGATCGTCGTCGGTGTCGACGACGTCCTCGGCGGCTACAACCCGCACAACCTCGCGGACTCCTCCCAGGTGACCTCCGCGCTGTCGCAGCTGCTGCTGCCCTCGGTGTTCCGCCAGAAGGACGACGGCAGCACCCAGCTCGACAAGAACCTGATGAAGTCCGCGCAGGTCATCTCGCAGCAGCCGTACGTCGTCGCCTACGAGATCCGGCCGGACGCGTCCTGGTCCGACGGCGCACCCATCGCCGCCGAGGACTTCGACTACCTGCGCACCCAGCTGCGCGACCAGCCCGGCGTGATCGGGCCCGCCGGCTACCGGCAGATCACGGACCTGCAGTCGCGCGAAGGCGGCAAGCGGGTCGAGGTCACCTTCGCCAAGCCGTACCCCGGCTGGCAGACCCTGTTCTCGGACCTGCTGCCCGCCCACCTGCTCAAGGACGCGCCCGACGGCTGGCGCGGCGCGCTGGCGTCGAACTTCCCGGCCGTCGCCGGCGCGTTTTCGATCAAGAGCCTCGACATCGCCCGCGGCGAGGTCATCCTCGAGCGCAACGAGCGCTACTGGGAGAAGCCCGCGGCGATCGACCGGATCGTGCTCCGCCGGTCGGACCAGAACACCCTGCTCCCCGCGCTGCAGAGCGGCAACAACCAGTTCGCGCTGGCCAGCACCACCGGCGACGAGCTCAAGCGGCTCGGCGAGCTCGGCCCGGCCGTGCGGCTGCACACCGTCGCCCGGCCGCTGGTGGCCGACGTGCTGCTGCGCCCGGTCAGCGCGACGCTGCAGGACGCCCAGGTCCGGGCCGGTGTCGCCGCGCTGATCGACCGCGCCAAGCTGATCACCGAAGGCGTCAACGGCGGCCCGTCGTCGACGCTCCACGCCGACGCGCAGGTCAAAGCGCCGTCGGTGGCCGGGTACGCGGCGACCATCCCGTCCGGCCCGCCCACCGCGCCCGACGTCGCCAAGGGCGAGCAGTCGCTGAAGGCGGCCGGCTACACCAAGACCGCGGGCACCTGGCGCAAGAACGGCAAGGCGCTCTCGCTGGTGATCGCCTCGCCGGGCACCCAGGAGCCGTACGCGGCGATCGCCAAGGAGCTCACCGGCGAGCTGGTCGCGCAGGGCATCGAGGTCAACGCGATCACGCCGCAGCCGCGCGACCTGTTCAGCGGCCTGCTCGCGATGCCGGTCGTCAGCGGGGTCCAGCAGCCGACCGGCGACTCGGCGGGCAACGTCGGGATCGACATCGCGGTCGTGCCGCAGGCGGTCGGCGGCGACACGGCGTCGGTGCTGGCGTCGACCTTCGGCTGCCGTCCGGAGCAGACGGCCGCGGGGGCGGACAAGACCAAACCCATCGTTCCGGGCAACTCGGCCGGCTTCTGCGATCCCTCGCTGCAGGCGTCGATCGACGCCGCGCTGTCCGGATCCACGCCGATCGCCGAAGCGCTGACCACCCTTGAGCCTGAACTTTGGCGTCAGAACGTGGTAATCCCCTTGTTCCAATTGGCTGACACCCTGGCGATCGGATCCGGCATCTCGGGCGTTACGCCGGGTCCTCCCATGGTGGGTCCGTTCGGGTCGGCGGTGAACTGGACTCGCGGCCCGAAGTAATCGCTCGACTACGCATTCAGTACTACTGGGTGATCTTCACCAACGCCTTCGAGTAGGAGTCCGTGAATCCGTGAGGTAACCGTCGTATTTCTGGATGTCGACTGGAAGTCACCCTTTGGTCACGATCGACCCTGAACTGGTGACTGTCGGTACTTTTCCTTTCTAGCGTGCACCCGCAGTGCGCCAGTTGAGTGTCGCTTGGCGTGTCGTAGGCTCCGGCATCAAACCGGAGCGGTGTGGGTCCTTGTCACAATTCAAGGACTCAGTGCTAGGAGGGCACACTTCATGAGGAGAACCAAAGCAGTCTCCGCCTTGTCGCTCGTCGCAGGCGCTTCGCTGCTGCTGAGCGCCTGCAGCGGGGGCGACTCGGGCTCGGGGAGCACCGACCAGAACGGGTCGTCCACCGACGTCAAGGCGATGGCGGTGGGCAAGGCCGAGCAAGGTGACACGTTCAAGCTTGCGGACGTCAAGGGCTGGGACGGCACGGTCACGGTCGGGATCGACGACGGCTACTCCGGGTACAACAACACGACCCCGGACACCAACAGCTCGTACAACACGTACATCTTGACCGCCGTCCTCGAAGACGCGTTCGTCCTCGACGGCAACAACAAGATCCTGCTCAACAAGGACATCCTCGACTCGGTCGACGTGACCTCCAAGGACCCCCAGGTCGTCACGTACAAGATCAAGCCGGGCGTCAAGTGGTCGGACAACGCGCCCTTCGACTGCAAGGACTTCTACCTGTCCTGGCTGTCGCAGAGTGGGCTGGCCAAGGGCCCGGACGGCAAGAACCCGTTCGACGCGGCGTCGACCACCGGTTACGACAAGATCAAGACCGCGACCTGCAAGGACAACCTCACCCTCGAGACGTCCTACAGCGAGCCGTACCTCGACTACAAGGGCCTGTTCTCCGGCGTCCAGATCCTGCCTGCGCACATCCTCGAGCAGAAGACCGGCATCGCGGACATCACCAAGCTCGCGCCGACCGGTGACCCGGCCCAGCTCGCCAAGGCCGGTGACTTCTGGACGAACAAGTGGAAGGGCTTCGACAAGTCGATCATGCCCGCGTCGGGCCCGTACATGATCACTGCGTTCGACGCCAACCAGAAGGCCGTCACGCTCGAGAAGAACCCGGCGTGGGGCGGCGGCAAGGGCGGTCCGGCCAAGATCGTCGTGAAGGCCATGGAAGACACCAAGGCCATGGCGACCGCGCTGCAGAACGGCGAGATCGACGTCGCGGCGTCGACCCAGCCGGACGCCACCGCGGCCAACACGATGAAGGGCCTCGCGGCTCAGGGCGTCACCTACGGTTCGGCTTCGCAGCTGACCTACGAGCACCTTGACCTGCAGTTCAACCGCATGTTCAAGGACGACGCGCTGCGCAAGGCGTTCTTCGAGGTGGTCGACCGCAAGGCGATCACCGACAAGCTGCTCAAGGAAGTCCAGGCCGACGCGGCCCCGCTGAACTCGATCGTGTTCTTCCAGGGTGAAGAGGGCTACACCGACCTGTACGGCAGCAAGGCCGGGCTGGGTGCCGAGGCGGCAGCCAAGACCCTGACCGACGCGGGCTGGGCCAAGGGTGCCGACGGCATCTTCGCCAAGGGCGGCCAGCGTGCCTCGTTCAAGATCACGCACAACTCGAACGCCCGCCGCAGCCAGACCGTCGAGATCATCATCTCGCAGGCCAAGGCGGCCGGCATCGAGGTCAAGGACGAGACCGACGCCAACTTCCTCAAGGGTGGCCGCGTCTCGACCGGTGACTACGACATCGCCCTGTTCGGCTGGTCCTCCCCGCCGTTCAAGTCGCAGTCGCGCTCGATCTACGTCTGCCCGAACGCTGGTGGTGACCAGAACTACCAGAACCTCTGCGACTCGAAGATCGACGAGGCGTTCAAGACCGCGGTAGGCGCGACCGACGAGCAGGTCAAGCTGCAGGCCTACCAGGCTGCCGACAAGGCCATCGCGGACAAGTACGCGACCGTGCCGCTGTTCCAGACGCCGAGCATGTGGGCGTTCAAGGGCATCGACCGCGTGTACATGCAGTCCTACAACGGTGTCCTGTGGAACGCCGGCGAGTGGGAGAAGAAGTAGCGGGCTTCGCCCTGACGCTTCTTTCCCCTCGCTCCAGATGACCTGGGAGGTACCGGGGTCCGGCCACGAGCCGGGCCCCGGTATCCACCGGAAGTAGCTGTTGACCGTAGGGTTACCCCCACTACGGTAGGCAACCGGGTAGCGGTCCAGCGCACTTCTGACGACCAGGCCCGGATGAGGAGCAGTTCGTTGAACCTGGTGATCTACATCCTTCGCCGACTGGCGATATCGATTCCCGTCCTGGTGGTCGGGACCTTTCTGTCGTTCGCGATGGTCGCCGCCACCGGTGACCCGCTCGGCGAGCTCCGGCACAACCCGAACATCAGCAAGGAAGCGCTGGACTCGCTCTCCCACAAGCTGGGGCTGGACCAGGGCATCTTCCCGCGCTACTTCACGTGGCTCGGAGACTTCCTGTCGGGTGACTGGGGCACGTCCATCGCGCAGGGCAACGCGCTCCAGCCGGTCGCGCCGAAGGTGATGGCCGCGTTCGGCGTCACCTTCAAGCTGGTCGTCGGAGCCGAGATCCTCGCGCTGATCATCGGGATCATCGTCGGCGTGCTCGCGGCCGTGAAGCAGTACTCGATCATCGACTACCTCGCCACGACGCTGGCCTTCCTGCTGTTCTCCATGCCGATCTTCTGCGTGGCGATCGTGCTGAAGAACTACGCGATCGAGATCAACGGCTGGGTGCGCGACCTCGGCCTCCAAGACGTTCTCGGCAATCCATGGCTACGCACGACCAGCCCGGAGCAGCTGAAAACCGACGGCGTCGGCGACTTCATCGCCAGCACCATCGGCGCCTACCTGCTGCCGACGCTGTCGATCATGGCCATCAGCTTCGCGGCGTACAGCCGGTTCCAGCGGGCCTCGATGCTCGAGGTGATGAACTCCGACTACGTGCGCACCGCGCGAGCCAAGGGCCTTGCGAACGGGCGGGTCATCTTCCGGCACGCGTTCCGCAACGCCCTGATCCCCGTGACCACGCTGTTCTCGGTGAACTTCGGCTCGGTGCTCGCCGGCGCGATCATCACCGAGACGGTGTTCAACTGGCACGGTATGGGAACATTGCTGGTGGAAGCCGTCAACAAGAACGACACTCAGGTGATGATGGGCTGGCTCGTGGTCATCGCCACCAGCGTGATCGTCGCCAACCTGATCGCCGACCTGGTGTACGGCATCCTGGACCCGAGGATTCGCGTTGGCTGACTTGAACTCCCTCCTCGCGACCGAAACCGCGGCCGCCGACGGCACGCTCCCCGCGAACGCTCTGCCCGAACCGCAGAGCCAGGGCAAACTGGTGCTCCGGAAGTTCCTGCACCACAAGCTGGCCATGGTCTCGACCGCGGTGCTGGTGCTGATCATCCTGCTCAGCATCATCCTGCCGCTCTTCTGGGCGCACAACTACGAGGACAGCTCGTTCCCGTCGTTCGCCAAGCCGAGCGGCGAGTTCCCGCTGGGCACGACGCAGGTCGGCAAGGACATGGTGTCGCAGATCCTGCGCGGCACCCAGTTCTCGCTGCTGATCGCCCTGACGGTGTCGATCCTCTCCACGCTGGTCGGCGTCGTCTTCGGCGCGCTGGCCGGCTACCTGCGCCGGTTCACCGACTCGGCGATTTCGCGGGTGACGGACCTGTTCCTGATCATCCCGCAGATCGCCGCGGCGGCCATCCTGGCGAAGGTGTTCGGGAGCGGCTCCTGGTACATCGTCGCGCTGGTGCTGGCGGCGTTCGGCTGGATGCAGATCGCCCGGATCACCCGCGCCGAAGCGATGTCGCTGTCCCAGCGCGAGTTCGTCGACGCGGCTCGCGCTTCGGGTGCCGGCACGTTCCGGATCATCTTCAAGCACCTGGTGCCGAACATGGTCGGCAGCATCACGGTCAACGCGACCCTCGCGGTCGCGCAGGCCGTGCTGGCGGAAGCCGCGCTGTCGTTCATCGGCCTCGGTGTCCAGCTGCCGGACACCTCGCTCGGCCGCGTCATCCTGGAGAACTACGCCCAGCTGCAGGGGCGGCCGGCGCTGTTCTTCGGGCCGTTCATCGTGCTCGTGCTGATTTCACTGACGATCAACTTCATCGGTGACGGTCTTCGCGACGCCTTCGACCCGCGTCAGCGGAGAATGAAGGCCTGAACGCACGACGCGGGGGTGACCGGTTCCGGTCGCCCCCGCGTCCGTTTTCGCGCGAAGATCGCCGGACCTGGGGGTTCGGACGAATCTCGTGCTCTACGTGCTCCGGCGGTTGGCCGTCTCGGTCCCGGTCCTGCTGGTCGGCACGTTCCTCTGCTTCGTCATGGTGGCCAACACGGGCGACCCGCAGGTGCTGATGGGCTGGCTGGTGGTCATCGCGACGAGCGTCATCGTCGCGAACATCCAGCGCACCCAATGTGGCGTCCGGTGCGTCAGACGCACCGAACGCCACATTGGGGCGCATGGGACCTCAGTCGGCGACGGGGGCCAGCTTGCCGGCCTCCCAGGCGGCGCGGCGCTCGGCCTGCAGGATCGGGTCCGCGACCGGGGCCGCCGACAGCAGCCGTCGCGTGTAGTCCTGCTGCGGCGAGTGCAGCACCTGGTCACGGGTGCCGATCTCGACGAGCTTGCCGTACTGCATGACCGCGACGCGGTCGGCGAGCAGGTCGACCACCGCCAGGTCGTGGCTGATGAACAGGCACGCGAACTGCAGCGACTGCTGCAGGTCGAGGAACAGGTCCAGCACGCGGGCCTGCACCGACACGTCCAGCGCCGACGTCGGCTCGTCCGCGATCAGCAGCGCCGGGTCGAGCGACAGCGCACGGGCGATCGCCACACGCTGGCGCTGGCCGCCGGACAGTTCGTGCGGGTAGCGATTCATGTACTGCCCGCCCAGCTCGACCTTGTCGAGCAGCGAGCGCACGCGGGCCGACAGCTCCTTGCCGGACAGCACCTTGTGCAGCACCATCGGCTCGGCGATCGACTCGCCGATCGTCATCTTCGGGTCCAGTGTGGACGCCGGATCCTGGAACACGATCGAGAAGTACCGGCGAAGCGGGCGAAGCTCCTTCGCCGACATCTGCGTGATGTCCTTGCCCGCGATCGCGATCGTGCCCTGGGTCGCGCGCAGCAGACCGACGGCGCAGCGGCCGACGGTCGTCTTGCCGGAGCCGGACTCGCCCACCAGGCCGACGATCTCGCCCTTGGCGATGGTCAGCGAGACGTCGTCCACCGCGCGGTTCTTGCTCTGCCCGCGGCGGCCGGGGTACTCCAGCACCAGGTTCTTGATCTCGAGCGCCGGAGCGCTGTCCTCGATCACCGCTTCCAGTTCGGCGTCGGCCAGCCGGATCTCCTCGGCGATCCTGGCCGCCTCGGTGCTGTCCGCGTCGATCCCGGCGTCGTCGAGCAGGCGGCGGCCCTCGGGGCGCTGCCCGAGGACCGGCACCGCGGCGAGCAGCCGCCGGGTGTAGTCCTCCTTCGGCGCCGCGAACAGGTCGCGCACCGGCGCTTCTTCGACGATCTCGCCCTGGTACATCACGATGACGCGGTCGGCCATGTCGGCGACGACGCCCATGTCGTGGGTGATCAGCACGATCGCGGTTTCGAGGGTGTCCCGCAGCTTGCGCAGCAGGCCGAGGATCTCCGCCTGCACGGTGACGTCGAGCGCGGTGGTCGGCTCGTCGGCGATGATGACCTTCGGGTCGCACGAGATCGCCATGGCGATGACGACGCGCTGGCGCAGACCACCGGACAGCTGGTGCGGGTACTGCTTGAACCGCTGCTCCGGGTTCGGGATGCCGACCATGTCGAGCAGCTCGACGGCACGCTTGTCGGCGGCCTCCTTGGAGATGTCGAGGTGCGAGCGCAGGGCTTCGCGCAGCTGCCAGCCGACGGTGTAGACCGGGTTCAGCGCGGTCATCGGCTCCTGGAAGATCATCGCGACCTGATTGCCGCGGATCTTCTGCATTTCCTTTTCCTTGAGATCCGCCAGGTTGCGCTCGCCGAGGCGCAGCTCACCGGCGATCCGGCTGGTCTTGGGCAGCAGGCCCAGCACCGACATCGACGTGACGGACTTGCCGGACCCGGACTCCCCGACCACGGCGACGATCTCGCCGGGCTTCACGTCGAACCCGATGCCCTTGACCGCGTCCACGACGCCGTCCTCGGTCTGGAACGAAACGCTCAGGTCGGAGATCGACAGGACCGAACCGGACACGCCGGCGACGTCCGCCGAAGTTGCTTCAGTGCTCACCAAGATGCCCTTCGTGGGGGTACAGACCATCGCGACGCGGCGGTCGCGACTCGCGCGAGAATAACCGAGGGTGTCCCCGACGAAGGTCGGAGCACGGGAATTACGCTCAACCCGTGATCTCCCCGGTATCGCGCAGGCTGCTGCTCGTCCACGCCCATCCCGACGACGAGAGCATCACCACCGGCGCGACGATCGCACGATACGCCGCCGAGGGCGCCGAGGTGACCGTGGTGACCTGCACGCTCGGTGAGGAGGGCGAGATCATGCCCGGCCTCCACGAGCTGAACGGGCTGCGGGCCCAGGCCGCCGACCAGCTGGGCGGCTACCGCGTCGGCGAGCTGACGGCCGCGTGCGCCGCGCTGGGGGTGTCACGGCATCGTTATCTGGGCGGGCTCGGCCGGTGGCGCGATTCGGGCATGGCGGGCACGCCATCGGCGTCGCACCCGCGGGCGTTCACCGGGGGCAGCGCCGACGAGCAGGCCGCGCAGCTGGCGGAGATCATCGACGAGTTCCAGCCCCAGGTCGTCGTGACCTACGACGCCTTCGGCGGCTACGGCCACCCCGACCACATCCGCGCCCACGAGATCACGATGGCGGCGGCGCCACGCGCCCGGTCGGTGGAGCGGGTGTTCCACACGGTGGCGTCGCGGAACGCGGTGCGCGCCGGGCTGGCCACGCTGCGTGCCGGCGAGCCGGTGTACGACGTGCCGGCGGACGACGAGCTGCCGACGACGCCGGACGAGGAGATCACGACGGTGCTCGACGTCGCCGCGTATGTACCCGCGAAGGTGGCGGCACTGCGCGCGCACGCGACGCAGCTGGCCGTGGTCGACGACACCGTCCCGTACTTCGCCCTGACGAACGAGATCGCGCAGCCGATCCTCGGGCACGACTACTTCGTGCTCGCCCACGGCCCGGCCGACGGCGCCGGGGACGACCTGTTCGGCGGGCTGTGACCGTGCCGGACCGGCTGACCGCGGAGCAGGTGCTGTTCCTGCTGCTGCTCGTCGTCGACACGGTGCTGCTCGCGGTGCTGGAGCTGTTCTTCCTGCCGCTGCGGATCGGGGTGGTCCCGCTGCCCGTGATGGTTCTCGTCGGCGCCGTCACCACGCCGTGGCTGGTGTCGACCACGGGCAAGCTGGTGCGCCCGTCGCTTTCGTGGGTACCCCTGGCGGCGTGGGTGCTCGTCGTGTTCGGGGTCGGCCTGCTCGGCCCGGGCGGCGACCTGGTGCTGATCCAGGACTGGCGGGCGCTGCTGTTGCTCGGCGCGAGCGCGCTGCCGGGCGCCATGGTGCTCGGCGGTGGGCTGGGCCGTGCGATGGGAAGGAGACCGGGACGTGGCTGAGGCGATCTCCGACCGGCAGGTCGTGGCGGTGCTGCGGCCGTTCGTGCGGGCGTGCGGGCCGATGCTCGACGCGCTGCGCGAGTCCGACCCGTTCGGCCTGCAGGCGCGGGCCCAGCGAGCGGAGGACGACGACCTGGCCGAGGTCGAATCCGGGCTCAGGGCGAAGCTGATCCACGGGCTGACGTCGGTGAAGGTGCCCGGCACGGCGGCGTGGACGCGGATGACCGGCTACGACCGGTCGAGCTGGTGGATGAACCGCGTCGGCCGCTTCACGGCGCTACTGACGGCCATCCCGGGTCTGGGCGGCGCGCTCGCCGACCGGCTGCCGGTGCAGGACGCGCTGGGTGCGGCGTCGCAGGGGCTGCTGCTGTGCGCGATCGCGGGCGAGTACGGCGTCACGGACGTCGGCACGCGGGTGCGGCTCATCGCGTGGGTGCTCTTCGAGCGCGACATCGACGCCGACCTCGCGGCGGGCAAGCACGCGGAGCACGACGATGCCGCCGAGGCGGACGAAGCGGCGAAGCTCACCGAAGAACTGACTGCGTCGGAGAAGAAACACGGCAAGGCGACGGTCAAGGCGGCGGCGGGCACGCTGTGGCGCCTCGGCCGGGGACTCCTCGGCATCACGGGGGAACTCGAGAAGCGGCCGCGCGGGAACATCCTGCACCGGGCGATGGGCATGCTGCCGGTCGTCGGCGCGGCGGGGGACTACTTGGGCGAGCGGTCCGGGTTGCGGGTCGTGTGGAAACGCGCGCACGTCTGGCTGACCGAGCGCCGCACGTGATCTTCCCGCGCGGCGCCCGGTTCAAACCTCAGTTCCAGAACTGGAAGACGCTGAACCCGACCTGGGCGCCGTCCACGTAGCCGCCGAAGGCGCCGAAGAGCGCGTACGAGCCGTTCCACAGTGCCGCGTTCGCCGGCTTGATGAACCACAGGATGGCGAACAGGATGATCGGCGCCCACGGGCGCACCTTGGCCCCGAGTTCCCGCGCCTGCGGCGGCAGGTACGGCTCGATCGCGCCCCAGCCGTCGAGGCCGGGGATCGGGAGGATGTTGAGGATGAACGTCACGATCTGCAGCAGTGCCAGGTAGGACATCGCGATCACCAGGCCGCCCGCCATCGGCACCAGCGCGACCACCAGCGCCAGCGCCGCACCGACCGCGAGGTTGCTCAGCGGCCCGGCCAGCGACACCCACGACGACGTCCCGCGCGAGCGCAGCGCGCCCCGGTTGATCCAGACCGCGCCGCCCGGGAGCGGGATGCCGCCGATGATGAGGAAGATCAGCGGCAGGATGATCGACAGGACCGGGTCGGTGTACTTCCGCACGTCCAAGGTCAGATAACCCTTGTGGGCCACGCTGAGATCGCCGCCGCGGTAGGCGACCATCGCGTGGCCGAACTCGTGCAACGACAGTGACGCCACCCAGCCGGCGGCGACGAAGATCACCACGCCCGCGATGAGCAGCGGGTCGCGGTCGCGGACGAAAATCGTGTTGATGTCACCGAACGCGGCCATGGCACCACCCGCGACGGTGAGCGCGAGGATGCCGAGGAAGACCGGGCTGGGACGCACTGCTGACTTCTGCACGAGTTCCAGTCTTCCGTATGCCCGGTGTGAAGCTACCGGCGTGTCCCCTTGCGCGATCGGGCCGGAACGTCCCCCGAACTCGCTACTCGGCTTGACCTGACCGCACTACACGGGTGTAATCACACTGATGTCATTCGCCGCCGAGAGGGGACGGCGGGTGTCGTTTCACCACCGCCAGCCTGGGGAGTGCTAGGGAGCGAGGAGGCGGACGTGCGGTTGGAAGCCGATGGGAAGGAATGGGGGCACGTCATGGGTTGGGGCGAGATCCCGGAGCAGGCTCTGGGAGATCTCACCGAGCTCATCGATGTCACCGAAGAAGAGCAGGATTGGCAGGAACGCGCTCTGTGCGCGCAGACGGACCCGGAGGCGTTCTTCCCCGAGAAGGGCGGTTCCACCCGCGAAGCCAAGCGGATCTGCCTGGGTTGCGAGGTCAAGGACGAGTGCCTTGAGTACGCGCTGGCCCACGACGAGCGCTTCGGCATCTGGGGCGGTCTGTCCGAGCGGGAGCGCCGGAAGCTGAAGAAACGAGTCGTCTGACGAGAGTCGCCGGTGATGCGTGCGTGCGTCACCGGTGACTCCACTTGGTGAACCCGGCGTGGGTTCACCTGCGGGTGACAGACCGGGGCCGTAGGGTGGCCGCACCGATCCGCCGCCCTGATCTGGAGCGTTCGTTGCCCCGCACCGCCGCGCCGCCCGCCCTGCGCACCGCGCCCGTTCTGGCCATTGTGGTCTGTCACAACGGCGAAAACTGGTTGCCGCTGGCGCTTTCTTCGTTGCGCCGCAGCACTGTCCGGCCCCGGCACGTGCTCGCCGTCGACACCGGTTCCACCGACGCGACCCCGCGGCTGCTCGCCGAAGCGGCCGAGGATCCGGGCCAGGATTCGTCCCCCGTGCTTTCCGGCGTCATCACGCTTTCGAGTGAGACCGGCTTCGCCGCTGCGGTCGCCGAAGCCGTCGAGCACGCCACAGAGCGTTGGGGCGACCCGGGATCGTGGCTGTGGCTGCTGCACGACGACTGCGCGCCCGAGCCGGACTGTCTCGAGCAGCTGCTGCACGTCGCCACGAAGACGCCGTCGGCGACCGTGCTCGGCGCGCTCGGGCTCGACTGGGCCGATCCGCGGCTGATCGTCGAAGCGGGCCTGTCCACCGACGCGTCCGGGCACTGCCAGCAGGTCGCCACGACCGGCGAAGACCCGGCGGAGGTGCTCGCCGTGCCCAGCGCCGGCTCGCTCGTGCGCCGCGACGCGTGGGACGAACTCGGCGGCTTCGACCCGGATTTCCCGTTGCTGCGCGAGGATCTCGACTTCGGCTGGCGCGCGAACGCCGCCGGCGGCCTCGTCCTGTCCGTGCCGGCCGCCCGCGTGCGGCACGCGCGCGCCGTCACGACCGGACGGCGGACGGCCGGCGCGGTCACGGAACCCCTGCCCGCCGTGAACCGGGCACACGGGCTGCGGGTGTTCCTGGTGAACTGCTCGCGCTTTTCCTTCTGGCTGGGGATGATCCGGCTCCCGCTGCTTTCGGTGCTGCGCGCGCTGGCCTTCGTCGTGCTGCGCCGCACCGGGGGAGCACGGGCCGAGTTCGCCGCGGCCGCGTACCTCCTCAGTGGACGCGGCGGATTGCGCGCGGCACGGGCCCGCCGCCGGCGGAATCCGCGGCCGGGCACGGTTCGCGGGCTCTTCACCGGACGCGGGACGCGGTTGCGCAACGCCGTCCACACCGGCGTCGTCGACCTGGTCCGCCGCGGCGTCGAGAACGACGTCGCGCTCGGCCGGATCCCCGAGACCGTCGAGACCGAGTCGGCGTGGGTGACCCCGGAGGCGCTCGACGCCCGCGCGGCGCACCCCCAAGCAGCCCGGCCCGTCGGGCCCGATGCGCTGCCCGCGGGCGCGCTGCGCGGCGTCCGCGCCCGCGGGTCCGGGCTGCGGCGGCCGGGCACGCTCGTCGCCGTCGCGCTCCCGGAAACCGCGGCGCCCGAACCGGACGGCGGCACGGCGGAAGCCGTCGAGGAGGCCGAGCCGGAACTCGTCTTCGTCGAGGTGAACCGCCGCCGCGTGCTCGGCGCCACGATCTTCGCGCCGCCGGTGGTGCTGCTCGTCGTGATGACCGCGCTCGGGCTGGTCGTCAACCGGGCCCGGCTCGGCCTCGACGTCTTCGGCGGCAAGCTGCTCCCGGTCGGCGGGCTGGGCGAGGTCTGGTCGTCGTACCTGACGCCGTGGCACGCGATCGCGGGCGGCACCGGCGCCCCCGCGTCCGCGACGCTGCCGGTGCTCGGCACGCTCGGCGCGGTGTTCGCGCCGATCGGCGGCCCGGCGGCGCTGGTCGCCATTCTGCTGCTCGGCGACATCCCCCTGTCCGCGCTGAGCGCGTACGCGGCGACACGGCGGCTTCGCGTGCGCCGCTGGGTCCGCGCCGTCGTCGCCGCGACCTACGCGCTGCTGCCCGCCGCGACCGCCGGGGTGGCACAGGGCCGGCTCGACGTCGTCGTGGTGCACCTGGTGCTGCCGCCGGTCGCCGCGGGCATCGCCGGGCTGCTGATCCGGGCGGACACGCGGTGGCTGCACATGTCGGCGCTCTCGGCGTTCGGGGTGGCGCTGCTCGGCGCGTTCTCGCCGCTGGCGCACGGGCTCGCGCTCGTGGGGCTGCTGATCGGGTTCGTCGTGCTGCCCGCGCCGACCGGGCTGGCGCGCCGGATCGCGTCGGTCGGCATCGTCGTGCTGCTGCCGCTGGCACTGCTGCTGCCGTGGCCGACCGTGCTGCTGCGCCACCCGGAACTGGTGGTGCAGGGCCTCGGCGGCGCGGCTTCGGCGGTGTCCGGCACCGATCTGGCCGGGCTCGACCCCGGCGGGCCGGGTGCCTGGCCGATCGGCGTCGTGGTGATCGCGGCGGCGCTGGTGGCGCTGATCGTGCGGCCGACAAAGCTCGCCGCGGGCGGCCTCGCGCTGGCCGCGCTGGGAGCGGGCGGCCTGGTCGTGGTGCGGCTGGTCACCGCGACGCCGATGCAGGGCGGTGCCGCGGCGCACGGCTACGCGGGCGTGCCGCTGCTGATCGCCGGAGCCGGGCTGCTGTGGGTCGTGCTGGGTTCGTGGCAGCGCGGTGGCTCGGCCGGGGTTCCGGCGACGTGGCTGCCGAAGGCGTTCGCGACCGCCTTGGTCGCCGTGGTCCTCGCGCTGGCGGCCGGCGCGGTGCTGGTCGGCGGCCAGGGTCCGCTTCGCGCCGGCGAGCGTCCCGTCCTGGCGCCGGAAGTCGCGGCGGAGCTGAGCACGTCCGGCCGGTCGGTGCTGGACCTGGCGTCCGACGGGACCCGCCAGATCGGCGGCCGCCTGCCCCGCTACGGCGACGACGAACTGGCCCCGACACCCGGTACCCCGGCCCGGCTCGCGGCCTGGCGCCGCGACCTCGGCCAGGGCGACGCCGCGGCGGTCCAGCGCGCTTTCGCGGCGGCGGCCGCCGCCGGTGTCCAGTTCGTGGTGCTCCCGCCGGGCGTCGACCCGCAGGCGTACCTGCCGCCGGCCAAGGACCTGGTTTCGCCGGCCGCCCCGACGTCCGACGGCCGTGGCGTGCTGAGGCTGCTCCCGCCGGCGGGCCAGGTGATCTTGATCTCGCCGGAACAGGCGAAGGCGGCGGTCACCGGCGGCGGCGCACCCGGCAACGCGCCGGGCGTCGTGCCGGTGGAGGCGGGACTGCCGGACGTGCGGGTGCGGGTGTCGGACGGCCCCACCGGACGGCTCCTGGTGCTGGCGGCGGAGCAGGAGGCGGGCTGGAAGGCTTCGGTGGGCGGCAAGGCGGTCCCGATCGTGCCGGCGTGGGGCCACCAGGTGGCGGTCTCGGTGCCGCCGACGTCGTCGGAGGTCACGGTCGAGTACCCGGGCACGGAACGGAACCTGCTGCTGCTGGCCCAGCTGGCGGCGGTGCTGTTCACGCTGCTGACGGCGGTCCCGGCCCGGCGCCGCCCCTGACCGCCGGTTTTCAAGCGCCCCAATGTGGCGTTCGGTGCGTTGGACGCACCGATGCAGCGCACCCGCGTCGAGGTCGGGCACGAGAGCAGCCGGCAGATGCGGGACGCGCAGACCCACTTCCGCC
>NZ_JBFBBN010000014.1:125389-180449 GCF_040682715.1 Amycolatopsis sp. NPDC051128
CCGGCCCCCCCCCCGCCCGCCGCTTTTCCCCCCGCCCTCGGGGGCGGGGGGGGGCGCCCCCCCCCCCCCACGCCACATTGGGTGCGTTGGACGCAACCAACGCCACATTGGGGCGTATGGGCGGGGCGCCGTCACTCGCCTTCGATGACGTCCGGTTCCACACCCAGGTAGCCCGCCACCTGCTCCACGAGCACGTCGTGCACCAGCTCGGCCAGCTCCGCCGGGTCCTTCGCCCGCGCCTCGAGCGGCCGCCGGTAGAGCACGATCCGGGCCCGCGTCGGCAGCCCGGTGCGATCGACCCCGGCCGGGACCAGCCGGGACAGCGGGACCGCGCCGTCGTGGAGGACGCCGTCCGCCGGGGCGTGGCCGTTCTCACGGACCTCGGGCACGTCGTCGACCGCCACGTCGAGCTTCGTCAGCTCGTGGCGCCAGCGCGCTTCGATCGGCTCCAGCGCGTCCAGGACCAGCGCGTCGAACCGTTCCGCGCGGCTCGCGGCGGCGGGCAGGGTCGCCGGATACAGCGTCCCGCGCAGGCCCCGGCCGTGCCGGTCCCTTCGCGAGCGCCGCCGCTGTCGGTAGTCACGAGCCGTCGCCACTCCGGAAGTCTATGCGGTCGGCGCGTCCCAGCGCGTGTCGCCGGTACGAGCTTGCGGTGACGCGCTATCGTTTCGGATCGTGCGGAGCGTACGGAAGTGTTCGCGTACTGGCTGTCTCGAGCCAGCTGTGGCCACGCTGACGTATGCCTACAGCGACTCCACCGCCGTCGTCGGCCCGCTGGCCACCGCCTCCGAGCCGCATTCGTACGACCTCTGCGAAGCCCACGCGCTGCGGCTGACCGTCCCCAAGGGCTGGGAAGTCGTCCGGCACGAAGGCGCCTTCGCCGCGCCGGACCCGTCGGCCGACGAGCTGACCGCGCTGGCCGAGGCCGTGCGCGAGGCCGGCCGCCCCGGCAAGCCCGCGCCGCCCGTTCCGGAGCCGGAGAGCCCGTCCGGGCGTCGCGGCCACCTGCGGGTCCTGCCCGGCCGCGCCTGAACGCGTAACCCACTCACCTCGCCGGTAGGCTTTCCGCGCGGCGCAGCGCGCGCCGGGACGACTATTCGCGGGGAGACAGCGTGCCAGACCTTTCGGGCATCGTGAAGGCCTACGACATTCGCGGCGTGGTCGGCGAGCAGCTCGACGCGGCGCTCGTCCGCGACCTCGGCGCCGCGTTCGCCCTGCTCATCAAGCCCGAGGCCCCGTCCGTGGTGATCGGCCACGACATGCGGGACTCGTCGCCGGGTCTGGCCGCGGCCTTCGCCGAGGGCGTCACCTCGCAGGGCCTCGACGTGGTCAGCATCGGCCTGGCCAGCACCGACCAGCTGTACTTCGCGTCGGGCTCGCTGAACCTGCCGGGCGCGATGTTCACCGCGAGCCACAACCCGGCCAAGTACAACGGCATCAAGCTGTGCCGCGCCGGCGCCTCCCCGGTCGGCCAGGACACCGGTCTCGCCGAGATCCGCGACACCGTCGAGCAGGGCGTGCCCGAGTTCGAGGGGCAGCGCGGCACCGTGTCCGAGCGGGACGTCCTCGCCGACTACGCCGCCTACCTGCGCAACCTCGTCGACCTGTCCGGCAGCCGGCCGCTGAAGATCGTCGTCGACGCCGGGAACGGCATGGGCGGCCACACCGTCCCGACGGTCTTCGACGGGCTCCCGATCGAGATCGTGCCGATGTACTTCGAGCTCGACGGCAGCTTCCCGAACCACGAGGCCAACCCGCTCGACCCGAAGAACATCGTCGACCTGCAGGCGAAGGTGCGCGAGGTCGGCGCCGACGCCGGCATCGCCTTCGACGGCGACGCCGACCGCTGCTTCATCGTCGACGAGCGCGGCGAGCCGGTTTCGCCGAGCGCGATCACCGCGCTGGTCGCCGTCCGCGAACTGGCGAAGGATCCGGGCGGCACGATCATCCACAACCTGATCACGTCCAAGGGCGTGCCGGAGATCGTCGCCGAGCACGGCGGCAAGCCGGTCCGCACCCGCGTCGGCCACTCGTTCATCAAGGCCGAGATGGCCCGCACCGGCGCCATCTTCGGCGGCGAGCACTCCGCGCACTACTACTTCCGCGACTTCTGGCGCGCCGACACCGGCATGCTGGCGGCGCTGCACGTGCTCGCCGCGCTCGGCGAGCAGACCGGCCCGCTGTCCGACCTGACCAGCGCGTACTCGCGTTACGCGGCCTCGGGTGAGATCAACTCGACCGTCGACGACCAGGTCGCGAAGATGATCGCCGTCAAGGACGCCTTCGGGGCCCGGTCCGGCGTCGAGATCGACGAGCTGGACGGCCTCACCGTGCAGCTGCCGGGCGGCGCCTGGTTCAACCTGCGCCCGTCGAACACCGAGCCGCTGCTCCGGCTGAACGTCGAGGCCGCGAACGCCGAAGCCGTGCAAGGGCTGGTGGACGAAGTACTCGCGATCATCCGCAGCTGACCCCGTCCACGATGAGGGCGGGCTTTCGGGTCGAACTGTGTCCTGAAGGTGCCCTTCATCACACCTCCCCGCGTGGTATGGAGGAACCATGGCCATCACGCTCGACGCCCAGCTCCTCGAGATCCTGGCGTGCCCGTCGCCCGATCACGCCCCGTTGCGTCCCGGGGCCCCCGGCGACCCCGAGGCCGACGCACTGACCTGCACCGAGTGCGGCCGGGTGTACCCGGTCCGCGACGGCATCCCGGTGCTGCTCCTGGACGAAGCCGTGACATCGGCAAGCGATGCGGCGAAAACCGGCGAGCCCGGGGACACCGGAAACTCCGATGCCGACAGTGCTTGACGACACGCTGCTCGACGACCCCACGCGACTGGCCGAGGCCGACAGCTCGGGGCTGCTCCGGGCGGCCGCGATGGCCGGCGCCCAGGTGCGGGCGACCGCCGAGGCCGCGGCCGAACTGGAGCTGTCCGAGCGGCTCGACATGGGCCGCCCGCGCGCCGTCGTGCTGATCGACCGGCCTGGGGTGAGCCGCACGCTCACGCGGCTGCTGGCCGCCCTGCTGACGCCGTCGTGCCCGGTGCCGGTGGTCGTCGCCGAGGTGGTGCCGAGCTGGATCGGCGCGCTCGACGTCGTGTTCGCGCACACCGACGACCCCGGCGACCGCGAGCTCGCCGCGTCGCTGGAGCGCGCCGCCCGCTACGGCGCTTCGGTGGTGCTCTCCGCACCGCCGGAGGGTCCGGTGGCGGCCGCCGTGGCGGGCAAGGGCCTGCTGCTGGCGCCGCGCATCCCGGTGCCGGCGGAGCTGGCGTTCCCGCGCGGTCTGGCCGCCGGGCTGCTCACCGCGAACGCGCTGGGCCTGCTGGTGTCCGACGTCCAGGTGCTGGCCGACCAGCTGGACCTGGAAGCCGAGAAGGACTACCTGGCGCGGGACTCGTTCGCGAACCCGGCCAAGGCGCTCGCACTGCGGGTCGCCGACCGCGTGCCGCTGCTGTGGGGGCTGGACCCGGTCGCGGTCGCCGTCGGCGAACACGCCGCGCACGCGTTCGCGGCCCATGCGGCTACCGTGTGTGACGTCGAGGACTACCGTCAGGCGCTGGCGCGCCCAGCATTGCGGCGGGCGGCGCAATCGGGCGGCCGGGAGCGTGACATCTTCGCCGATCCGGACGATCTCTCTGGTGACATCCCGACCCGGGTCTTGCTGCTCTCGGTGCGGACCGGTCCGGCGACGGACGCGGCACGCTTCCAGGCCGAGGACCTGCTGCCCGGTGCGGACGTCATCGCCCCGGCCGAGGAGATCGAGGCCGACGAAATCGTGCGGGCCGCGGTGCTGGCGCTGCGGTTCGAACTGGCGGCGGTCTATCTCGGGCTGGCGGCGGGCAGCATCGGCGGCGCGGGCCGCTTCGCGCCCGCGAGGGCGTGAGACCCGCCGAGCACCGGCCGCGGCCGGTGCCGAAGGAGTGGAGTTGAGGTGACAGTGGAGCTGCTGCGCAACGCGGTGCGGCCCTATGCCTGGGGATCGCGGACGGCGATCCCCGAGCTGCTGGGCCGTCCGATCCCCGCGCCGCACCCCGAGGCCGAGTTGTGGATGGGTGCCCACCCGGGTGATCCGTCGCACGTCATCGGCCCGGACGGGACCGAGCGGAGCCTGCTGGAGCTGGTGGACGCCGACCCGGTGACGCAGCTCGGCGAGCGGTGCGCGACGCGGTGGGGTGGGCGGCTGCCGTTCCTGCTGAAGATCCTCGCGGCGGAGGAACCACTGTCGATGCAGGCGCACCCGTCGGCGGCGCAGGCCGCGGAGGGGCACGCCCGCGAGGAGCGGCTGCGCATCCCGCGGGACGCGCCGAACCGCAACTACCCGGACCCGACGGCGAAGCCGGAGCTGGTCTGCGCGCTGACGGAGTTCCACGCGCTGGCCGGGTTCCGCGCGCCGGACCGCACGGTGAAGCTCCTGAAGGCGATCGAGACGCCGGGGCTGGGCAAGTACACCGGGTTGCTGGAGGCGCAGCCGGACCCGTCGGGCCTGCGGGCGCTGTTCACGACGTGGATCACGCTGCCGCAGTCGTCGCTGGACGTGCTGCTGCCGGAGGTGCTGGACTCGTGCGTCCGGCACGTCCGGGAGCACGGCGAGTTCGCGGCCGAGTGCCGGACGATCCTGGAGCTGGGCGAGGCGCACCCGCGGGACGCGGGGGTGCTGGCGGCGTTGCTGCTGAACCGGCTGACGCTGCGGGCGGGCGAGGCGATCTACCTGCCCGCCGGCAACCTGCACCTGTATCTGCACGGCACGGCCGTGGAGATCCTGGCGAACTCGGACAACATCCTGCGGTGCGGCCTGACGCCGAAGCACGTGGACGTGCCGGAGTTGCTGCGGGTGGTGGATTTCGCGTGCGGCGAGATGCCGGTGCTGTGCGGTGACGTCGGCGGCCGGATGGCGATCTACCACACGGACGCGCCGGAGTTCGAGCTGTCGCGGGCGGAGTGGGCCGAGGGCGAGGACGACGAGCTGACGGTCGACAGCGTCGGCCCCCAGATCCTGCTGTGCACGGCGGGCGACCTGATGGTGACGGCGGACGACGGCGAAAAGGTGGAACTCCGCCGCGGCCAGTCGGTCTGGCTCCCCGCGGCCGACCCCCCGGTGAAGATCCGCTCCCTCCACGGCACGCGCGCCCAGCTGTTCCGCGCGACAGCGGGCACCTGCACGGACTGACCGAGGGCCGGCCGGCGTACCCAAGGGGTCGGCCGGCGTACCTGGAGGGTCGGCTCACGAGCCGACCCTCCAGGTACGTGAATCGACCGTTCAGGTACGCGTGGGTCCCCGGTTCTGTGTGCGTTCCGTGTGGCGCCTTTCTCCACTATCACCCGTAGGGGTGGTTCTTTCGCCCCTTCGTGTCGATTTTGAGGAGAACGAGCTTGTGACTTCTTATCCCGATGCCGCTACCGGGCTTCCCCACCCTGCCCCGGTCGTGGCGCCGTCCCGGCCTGGTCTGCTGCTGGGGCTGGTGGGTGTCGCTGTTGTGTCGGCGCTGGCTTCGATCGTCGACGGAGTGTTGTTCTTCGTCGGTGGCCGGGACATGGCGCTGGATGTGGCCGCGAACACGATCGCGGCGATCACCGGTGAGCCGGTGGACGCGGTGAAGGCCGGTGGTGGCGCGCTGTTCGAAGCGGCCTTGGACGAGGTGCAGGGCACGCTCGCGGTGCGGGGTGGCGTCGCCATCTTCTTCGGCGTGGTGCTGCTGTTCTGGGGGTTGCTCGCGCTGCGGGGTGCGGTGTGGGTGCGCGTGCTGCTGACTCTCGCGGCGCTGACCAACGCCGGGGTGGCGTTGCGGCTCGCGACCGACGTCGAGGGCGGGACCACCGCGATTCGCGGACTGGGCTGGTTCGCCGTCGTGACCGGGCTGGTGGTCGTCGTGCTGGCGTGGCTGCCGGCGATCAACCGCTACGCCAAGGCTCGCAAGGGCCGCTAGCCCCCTGGGGGTGGCGCCGGGTCGTGCGTGCCCGGCGTCCGTGGGCTCGGGGTGGTGTCGCGAGGGGGCGGCACCACCCCGTTCGGCGGGCCGGTTTCAGGCCGGTTCGGTGAGGGCGTGCAACGCTTCGCGGAGGGCGGCCGCGCTGGCGTCGCGCGGGTCGGCCAGGTTCGCGGCTTCCTCGGCCGCTTCCGACGCCGACGCCCGGTCGCCCGTGGCTTCGTAGGCTCGCTGGAGGACGAGCCAGGTGAGGCTCGTCGCGGGTTTGCCGCCCATCTCGCGGAACTCGTCGAGACAGGCGCGCAGCACGGGGATCGCCCGCGCCGCGTGGCCCGCGCCGATCCAGCTCGCCGCGATGGCGCGGGTGCAGGACAGCTCGCGGGGGCGTTCGTCGAGTTCACGGGCGATTTCGCGCGCCTCGCCGAACGCCGCCGTCGCCCGGTCACGGGAACCCGTCGCCGCCGAGATCGCGCCGAGCGTGCGCAACGACTTCGCCAGTGCCGAGCGCGCCATCGTGCCGCGCAGCAGGGCGACCGATTCCGCGATCGCCGCCGCCGCTTCCGGGTGGTCGCCCGTCAGCAGCGAAGACCACGCGTACCCGTGCAGCGCCGTGCCGATCTGCCGCGGGTCGCCGGTGTCCCTGGCCGCTGCCACGGCGATCCGGTCGACCTCCCGGGCTTCGGCGACCCGGCCGAGCCGCAGCAGCGCCGCCGCCTCCGCGGCCCGGACCAGGAGCGCCTCCACTCGACCGTCCACAGTGAACAGTTCGCGCGCGTGGGCGGCGGTGTGCAGGGCCTCGTCGGCGCGGCCCAGCCCGATCAAGCAGTGCGCGAGGTTCGCCGAAACCCAGGCGTGGGTGCGATGGTCACCGTGGGCTTCGAGCTCCTTCGCGCATTCGCGGTACGCGGAGGCGGCTTCCTCGTACTGGCCGCGCGCGTGCCGCAGCAGCGCCAGGTTCGCCTCGGCGATCGCCGCCTGCCGGCGGTCGTCCGTCGCCGTCAGCACCGTTTCGTACGCCGCCCGCATGTCCGTGTAGTGGCCGTGCAGGTACAGGTACACGCTCAGCTTGTCCAGCAGCAGCAACGCTTCCCGCGTGCCGAGCGACCCGGCCAGGGACATGAGGTTCACGCGTTCCGCCGCGAACCACTCGTCCGGACGCTCGAGCAGCCGCGCCACCAGCGCGCTCGGCAGCGGCTGCGTGAGCGGCTCGTGGGCCATCTCGGGCATCGGCACCGTGCGCGGCAGGCGGGCTGCCGCGGCGTCGGCGAGGGCGAGCGTCGCCGCCAAAACCGTCTCGCCGCCACCCGCTTCCGGCGGGCCTTCCGCGGCGTACAACCGGACGAGGTCGTGCATCCGGTACCGGCCCTCACCGGTCCGGTCCGCCCCGCGCGGCTCGAGCAGGCTCGCCTCGACGAGCTCTTCGACGGCCTCGTCCGCGGCCGGGTCGTCGACCAGCGTCGTGACCGCCCAGGCCGGCAGGTCGGCGAGGCGGCACCGGCCGAGCAGCCGGAACGCGCGCCGCGCGGGCGGCCGCAGACCCTCGTAGCTCAGCGCGATACTGCTCCGGACGGCCAGGTCGCTCACGGTCAGCTCGTCGAGGCGGCGGACCTCGTCCTCGAGCCGGTCGGCCAGGTCGCCGAGCCGCAGGTGCGGGCGGATGGCCAGCCGGCTGCCGGCGATCCGCAGGGCCAGCGGCAGCCGCGCGCACGCCGCGATGATCCGGTCGGCGTCGGCGCGCTCCCGGGCCACCCGCGCCCCCGCGAGCCGGTTCAGCAGCTCGACGGCGTCGTCGCCGGACAGCGGCCCGAGCGGCAGCCGGTGCGCGCCGGCCAGCCCGCTCAACCGGCGACGGCTCGTCACGAGCACCGCGCAGCCCGGCGTGCCCGGCAGCAGGGTGCGGACATGCCCGGGGTCCACGGCGTCGTCGAGCACCACCAGCACCCGCCGGTCGGTGAGCCGGCCGCGGAACACCGCCGCGCGGGCGCGCACGTCGTCCGGCACCGCGGGACCGGACACCCCCAGCGCGCGCAGGAGGTCGGCGAGCACCTCCCCGATGTCGCGCCCCGCCAGCGGGACGTACAGCTGGCCGTCCGGGAACCGTGACCGCAGCCGGTGCGCGGCGCGCACGGCCAGGGTGCTCTTGCCCGCGCCCGGTTCCCCGCTGAGCACCGCGACGGGGACGCCCTGCCCGGTGCCCAGCACGTCCGCCAGTTCGGCCAGTTCGGCGTCCCGGCCGGTGAAGTCCCCGATGTCCGGCGGCAGCTGGCACACCGGCCAGACCGGCGGCGGCAGGTTCGGCACCGGGTCCTCACCCCGCAGGACGGCGGCGTGCACCCGGCGGGCTTCCGCGCCGGGTTCGACGCCGAGCTCGTCGACCAGCGTGGTGCGCAGACGCCGGTAGACCTCCAGCGCGTCGCCCTGCCGCCCGGCCCGGTGCAGCGCGATCATCAGCTGCGCGGCCGGCCGTTCCCGCAGCGGGTGCTCGGTGATCACGGCCGCCAGCTCGCCGGTCAGCTCCCCGTGCCGCCCGGCGGTGAGCTCGGCGTCGACGCAGTCCTCGAACACGGCGAGCCGCTCGGACTCCAGCCGCGCGATGTCGGCGTCGAGCCGCGGCACGTGCAGCCCGGCCAGCACGGGCCCCCGCCACAGCGCGAGCGCCCGCCGGTAGTGCCGCGCCGCGACCCCGGCGTCCCCGGCCCGCTGCCCTTCGGCGACCGCGGCCCGGAACTCGAGCAGGTCCAGCTCCTCCGGCTCGACGCGCAGCCGGTAGCCGCGCGGCCCGTGCTCGATCCGGAGCCCGTCGATCCGGTCACGCAGCCGCGAGAGGTAGGTGTGCAGGTTCGAGGCCCACGACTTCGGCGGCCGCTCCGGCCACAGCGCCGCCACCAGCACGTCGACGTGGACGTGCTGGTTGGCGTGGAGCAGCAGCACGGCCAGCAGCGTGCGCTGGCGCTCCCCGCGCAGGACCGGCCACTGGCCCGGCGGGCTCTCGACCGCGAGCGGACCGAGCACGGCGAAGTGCGCCATGTCACCTTCCCAGACTGGCGAGCAGGGAAAGCCACGGTAGCGGAGGGGTACGACAGAAGCGGTGGCCGCGGTTGGCCCGGGTGGGACGGTCCCGGGTGGGCGCTCCTATTAGGCTCCAACCCGGACATCAGGACCTACCAGGGGAGCGGTCGTGTCAGCTGGAGGCGGAACCAAGGCGATCATCGCGGCACTCGCGGCCAACGCCGGGATCGCGGCCGCGAAGTTCGCCGGCTTCCTCGTCACCGGGTCGTCGTCGATGCTGGCGGAGTCCGTGCACTCGCTGGCCGACACCTCCAACCAGGGGCTGCTTCTGCTCGGCCAGAAGACGTCGCGGCGCGAGGCGGACAAGGAGCACCCCTTCGGCTACGGCCGGGACCGGTACTTCTACTCCTTCATCGTCGCGCTCATGCTCTTCACGCTGGGCTCGGCCTTCGCGATCTACGAAGGCATCCACAAGATCGGCCATCCGGAGCCGCTGGAGTCGCCGATCGTCGCGGTGGTCATCCTGCTCGTCGCGCTGGGCTTGGAGGGCTACAGCTTCTACACCGCGATCACCGAGTCGAAGAAGATCAAGGGTGACGTGAGCTGGTGGGGCTTCATCCGCCAGGCGAAGGAACCCGAGCTGCCCGTCGTCCTCCTGGAAGACGCCGGCGCGCTGCTCGGCCTCGTCCTCGCGCTGCTCGGCGTCGGGTTGTCGGTCGTCACCGGCGACCCGGTCTGGGACGGCGTCGGCACTCTCGCGATCGGCGCCCTGCTCGGCGTCATCGCGATCATCCTGATCGTCGAGATGAAGAGCCTGCTCATCGGCGAAGGCGCCAACGAGGGCGTCCTCGCGACGATCGTCGACGAGCTCGCCGCGGGCAAGGTCGAGCGCGTCATCCACATCCGCACCCAGTACATGGGCCCGGACGAGCTGCTCGTCGCGGCGAAGCTGGCGATGGTGCCGGGGCTCGAGACGGCCGAGCTGGCCATGGCCATCGACGACGCCGAGGCCCGCGTCCGCGCCAAGGTGCCGGTCGCGAAGCTGATCTACCTCGAGCCGGACCTCGACCGCAGCCTGGCGAAGTAGCCAAGATGTAGCCAAGATCTACTTCGGGTCTTTCGCTGCGCCGCCACGTGGCTTACCCGTTAGGGTGACTTACTGCGATAAATGCCGGCCAGCCGCAGGAGGTCAACGGTGCCCGGAACGGGTTTGTGGCGCACTAAATCGATCGAACAGTCCATTGCGGACACTGATGAGCCGGACACCAAGCTCCGGCGGAACCTGAGTGCGTGGGATCTCACGGTTTTCGGGGTCGCGGTCGTCATCGGCGCCGGAATCTTCACGCTGACCGCGCGCACCGCAGGTGACTACGCAGGCCCGTCGGTCTCGCTGGCCTTCGTGTTCGCCGCGATCGCCTGCGCGCTGGCGGCGTTGTGCTACGCGGAGTTCGCCTCGACGGTGCCCGTCGCCGGCAGCGCGTACACGTTCTCCTACGCCACCTTCGGCGAGTTCATGGCGTGGATCATCGGCTGGGACCTGATCCTCGAGCTCGCCGTCGGCGCGGCCGCCGTCTCCAAGGGCTGGTCGGTGTACCTGGAGACGGTGCTCAGCTACCTCTTCGGCAAGGGCACCAAGACGACCTTCGACATCGGGAGCGTGACGGTCGACTGGGGCGCCCTGCTCGTCGTCGCGGTCCTGACGGTGCTGCTGGCCGTCGGCACCAAGCTGTCCTCGCGGGTGTCCATGGTGATCACCGGGATCAAGGTCGCCGTGGTGCTGTTCGTGATCATCCTCGGGTTCTTCTACATCAAGGGCGCCAACTACTCGCCGTACATCCCGCCGGGCGAGACCGGCGGGGCCGGCCAGACCGGGGTCGACCAGTCGCTGTTCTCGCTGATCGCCGGCGGCGCCAGCAGCTCGTTCGGCGTCTTCGGCCTGCTGGCCGGCGCCTCACTGGTGTTCTTCGCGTTCATCGGGTTCGACATCGTGGCGACCACCGCGGAGGAGACGAAGAACCCGCAGAAGGCGGTGCCGCGCGGGATCATGGGTTCGCTGGCGATCGTCACCGTGCTGTACGTCGCGGTGTCGCTGGTGGTCGTCGGCATGACGTCGTACAAGGACCTGGCCACCAAGTCGGGCGACGGCAGCCACAAGACCCTCGCGACGGCGTTCTCCGCGAACGGCGTCGACTGGGCGGCCAACATCATCTCCTTCGGCGCGCTGGCCGGCCTGACCACCGTCGTCATGGTGCTGATGCTGGGCCAGGTCCGGATCATCTTCGCGATGTCGCGCGACGGCCTGATGCCGCGCGGGCTGGCGAAGACGGGCGAGCACGGCACGCCGAAGCGCGCGACGCTCATCGTCGGCGGCCTGGTCGCGGTCGCGGCCGGCTTCTTCCCGGCCGACAAGCTCGAAGAGATGGTCAACGTCGGCACGCTCTTCGCGTTCGTGCTCGTCTCGGCGGGGGTGCTGATCCTGCGCCGGACGCGGCCGGAGCTGCCCCGGGCGTTCAAGGTGCCGCTGGTGCCGCTGGTCCCGATCCTGGCGATCCTGGCCTGCCTGTGGCTGATGCTGAACCTGACCGTGCTGACCTGGCTGCGGTTCGTCGCCTGGATGGCGCTGGGCGTGGTGCTCTACTTCGGCTACAGCCGGCGGCATTCGCTGCTCGGCAAGCGGCAGGCGGACGACGTCGGGGAGCCCGTCAAGGCACCCGAAGCCTGACTTGCGCCGGAACGCCCCGTCGGCCCTGATTCCCAGGTCGGCGGGGCTTTTTGCGTTTGGTTGCGTATTGCGAGGTTACGACTTGATCAAGACGATCTTGCGGTTCGTGCGCGAACGGGGGACCCCGCGTACACGGTCGAGTGGCATGCGATACCTTTCGATCCTTCGTGCGCCCCGACGGGTGAATTACAGCCGCGTGATTAACCACGTGCGGTGGCGACACGTCCCCCAGATTTGCCGTTCTTCCCCCGTTCGGTACAGGAGACACTCAATGCGCAGACGTACCTTCCGCGGCGCCGTCGCGGTCATGGCGCTCACCACCGCTGCCCTGATCGGAACCGCCGGTTCCGCCCTGGCCTGCTACCCCTCCGACGACCGTGCCACGCCGGTGCCGAAGACCAACGTCACCACCTGTGAGGACGCCAAGCTCCCGGGCGAGACCCTGGTCCGGTCCGACGAGCTGCCGACCGATGTCATCGACATCGAGGGCGGTGTGCCGAACAAGGACAAGACCCTGACGATCAAGCAGGTCGCCAAGGGCGTCACCATCACCGCCGTGGTGGTCAAGGGCGGCGACGGCTACAACGTCTACAAGGCGGACAAGCTCGGAGCCATGCCGTGGAAGGACCTGAAGTCGCCGAAGAACGGTGGCAAGCAGGTCCCGACGATCAGCCACTGGTTCGTCTGCGGCACGACGAAGAACACCCCGCCGGAGACCACCGCGCCGACGAAGCCGTCCAAGCCGACCGAGACCACGAAGCCGAGCGCCCCGGCGACCTCGGCGACCTCCGTCTCGCCGACCAGCACCACCGCTCCGGCCGCCGTCCCGGCGGGCAACGAGTCCGGCACCGGTGGCGGCCTGGCCAACACCGGTTTCGACAACATGTGGCTGGTCTGGATCGGCGGCCTGCTGCTGGTCGCCGGTGGCGGCCTGCTCGCACTGCTGAAGTTCCGCCGCAAGGCTTCCGAGTGAAGCTGAGCTAGTTCGAGTTCCGTGAAGGCCCCTCGCTCCGCGCGCGAGGGGCCTTCACGGTTTCGGCGGGAAGTCCCCGAACAGCGAACCCTGCTCGCCCCAGGTCGGCTTGCCGAGGCCGGCGGCCATCGCGACGGCGTGGTCCCACTCCGCGTCGACCACGTAGTCCTGGTGCCTGAGTACCCCCGGCGTCCAGCGGTGCCGCCCGGTCGGGCCGCGCAGCGGGTCCGGCAGCCAGTGGTCGCCGCCGAGGATCAGGACGCCGTTCGCGTCGGCCATCGCCGACACCGGGCCGTGGCCGCCTTCGGGCAGGAACCCCACGCCGTGCAGCCGCCGCTCGGCGACCGAGTGCCGCCAGGTCGTCACGCCGCCGCCGAAGATGTCGGTGCCGCGGCACAGGGCCCGCCACCGGCCGTCCAGGTCGCCGAAGAGCCGTTCCAGCGCCTCCTGCGGCAGCAACGCGGGGAACGCGCGCTGGTAACCCCACTGCAGCGGTGAACCCGCGGTGAGGACGCCGACGCGCTCGAGGTCCGCGGCCGGCAGCTCGGCGGCCAGCCGGGCGGCCGCCATGATCGTGAGCAGGCTGCCGAGGTTGAAGCCGGACAGCACCACCCGCGTCCCCGGCTCGGCGAGGTGCTCACGCGCCCGCGCGGCGAGTTCGGGGACGACTTTCAGCGCGTAGCACGGCGGCACGGTCGGGTGCGCCGCCCGCGGCCAGAAGCAGACCAGGTCGGCCAGCGCCCCGAGGTGCCGGCTGCGCTGTGGGGTGCGCGCGGCCGTGTAGACCACGCGCAACAGGCCGGCGGCGAGCGCGCCGAGCGCGAACACCCCGATCGCGGACAGCGGCCCGAACCAGCCGGGGACCAGCCCGAACCCGAACCGCAGCACCAGCAGTGCCGCGCCGCCCGCGGACATCGCGGAAGCCACGGTCAGCGCCAGGTGGTGCAGGTGCCGCCGTTCCCACGCCGACCGCGCCCACGCCGCCGCGGCCAGGGCCTCCTGCCGCTCGTCGTGCTCCATCAGCTCGACGATCTCCGGGATGCCCCGCCGCAGCCGGCGCAGCGGGACGGCGACCGCGAAGCCCAGCACGCCGAGGGCCGCGGCCAGTGCCAGTCCGGCGCCCCACAGCACGGTGACGAGCAGGTACGTGTCCGGAACGCGCAGGAATTCCGCGCCCGACAGCCGTCGGACGGCTTCGGTGAGACCGGCGCCGAAGCCGCCGCCGAGCAGGCCGGCCAGCGCGAGCACCGGCGCGGCCGCCCAGCCGCCCGCCCACGGCCGCAGCCGCTGCGGCTTGTGCTTCCACCCGGGCCGGGCCAGCAGCGCGGCCGGAGCCAGGAACAGCGCGAACAGCACCGTGACGGCGACCAGGGCGGCGCCGAGCCCTTCGACGACGCCGTTGGTGCCCGGCAGCGGGCCGGTGCCCGGCCGCAGCCGCACCGCGGCCACGACGACCAGCAGGCCGGCCAGCGCGATCACGCCGGGGCGGGCGAACCGGCCGGTGTCGACGCCGATCGTGGCCGCGACGACGGTGGCCAGCGCCAGCGCCAGCGTCACGATCCAGGCCACCAGGTCGAACAGGTCGCCCGGGACCCGGAACGGCCCGCCGAGCAGCAGCAACGCGACCGAGGCCAGCGCCGCGACGGTGTGCAGGCAGCGCAGCGCCGGGGTTTCCGGGTCGGCGCGCATCCGCAGCGGCCCCGAGGTGAGGTCGCCGTCGGCGTGCACCGCCCACGTCGCCGACGAAATCCGGTGCAGCACGAAGATCACGGCCAGCAGCGGGAGCACGCCGACGGCGATCCGCGCGGGGACCGAACGGAGCACGTCGGGGATCACGGGCAGGCACCCCGACCCGGGCGCGAGGCACTGCGTGGCGAACAGGTCGAGCGCGATCGCCGCGAGCTGGCCCATCAGCAGCATCGTCAGCAGCAGGGCGCCGAGGCGCAGCAGCCCGCGGCAGACCGCGCCGAGGACGCGCGCGAGCCGCCGTCCCGGCGGCGACGGCGGCAGCATCCAGAACGCCACGTTGGCCAGTGAGAAGGGGAACAGCAGCGCCCAGGTCGCCTTCGCGGCGCCGCCGGACGTCATGCCGTGCCAGAGGTAGCCTTCCAGTGTCCGTGGGATCGACCGGCCCAGCGCCGGCAGCATCGGCCCGGGCGCCGGCCGCCGTAGCCGGTCCGCCGGGCGGATCACGCGGCCCAGACCGTCGCCGGCGACGTCGACGGTCGAAACGGCGTCGAGCAGCGTTTCCCCGCTGGTGCCCACGAGCCCGGCGACGCGGATTTCGACGACGCGGGTGTCCGGGCCGGGCATGGGCACGGTAAGGGTCTCCTAACCAATCTGGGGACTATCGAGCGGACAACGGTAGTGTTCCGGTGTCATCGAGTCTTGGAGGAATCGCCACTATGACCCCCGAAAGCGTTGCCAAGCGGCACGAGACCCGCAACGGCATCGAATTCGCCGTCGCCGACCTCGATGCCGCCGAATTCGGCCGCAAGGAGATCCGCCTCGCCGAGCACGAGATGCCGGGTTTGATGGCGCTGCGCCGCGAGTACGCGGAGGTTTACCCGCTGCGCGGGGCGCGGGTCTCCGGCTCGCTGCACATGACCGTGCAGACCGCGGTGCTGATCGAGACGCTGGTCGCGCTGGGCGCGGAGGTGCGCTGGGCGTCCTGCAACATCTTCTCGACGCAGGACCACGCGGCGGCCGCGGTCGTCGTCGGCCCGCACGGCACTCCCGAGGAGCCCAAGGGCGTCCCGGTCTTCGCGTGGAAGGGCGAGTCGCTCGAGGAGTACTGGTGGTGCACCGAGCGGATGCTCACCTGGGACGGTGAGGGTCCGAACATGATCCTCGACGATGGTGGTGACGCCACCATGCTGGTGCACAAGGGCGCCGAGTTCGAGAAGTCCGGCGTCGTGCCGACCCCGGACGAGAACACCTCGGACGAGTTCCGCGTGTTCCTCGAGCTGCTGCGCGCCTCGGTCGCTTCGGACACCGGCAAGTGGACGAAGATCGGCGAGGGCATCCGCGGCGTCACCGAGGAGACCACCACCGGCGTCCTGCGGCTCTACCAGCTCGCCGCCACCGGTGAGCTGCTGTTCCCGGCGATCAACGTCAACGACGCGGTGACGAAGTCGAAGTTCGACAACCGCTACGGCATCCGCCACTCGCTGATCGACGGCATCAACCGCGGCACCGACGTGCTGATCGGCGGCAAGGTCGCGGTCGTCTGCGGCTACGGCGACGTCGGCAAGGGCGCGGCGGAGTCCCTGCGTGGCCAGGGCGCGCGGGTGATCGTCACCGAGATCGACCCGATCTGCGCGCTGCAGGCGGCGATGGACGGCTACGCGGTCCGCAAGCTCGAGAGCGTGCTGCCCGAGGCCGACATCATCATCACCACCACCGGCAACAAGGACGTCGTGCTGGTGGAGCACATGGCGAAAATGAAGCATCAGGCCATTCTGGGCAACATCGGCCACTTCGACAACGAGCTCGACATGGCAGGCCTGGCGCGCTACCCGGGTATCCGGAAGATCAACATCAAGCCGCAGGTCGACGAGTGGATCTTCCCGAACGGCAACACGATCCTCGTGCTGTCCGAGGGCCGGCTGCTCAACCTGGGCAACGCCACCGGGCACCCGTCGTTCGTGATGTCGAACAGCTTCTCGAACCAGGTGATCGCGCAGATCGAGCTGTTCACCAAGCACGAGGAGTACGACAAGGAGGTCTTCCGCCTCCCGAAGAAGCTCGACGAGAAGGTCGCGAAGATCCACCTCGACGCGCTCGGTGGCGAGCTGACCAAGCTCACCAAGGAGCAGGCCGAGTACATCGACGTCGACGTCGAGGGCCCGTTCAAGCCGGAGCACTACCGGTACTGAATCTTCACGTTTTCGCTGGTCAGGGCCGCCCCGAAAGTGTTCGGGGCGGCCCTTTGTTTTGCGCTTGTGACAGTGATAGCACGAATGGGTGACGTGTTATCATGGAGTCGTGAAGCAGTTGATCACGAGGATCGACGACGAGCTGCACGCCCGGTTGAAGGCCAGAGCCGAAGCCGAGGGGCGCAGCATGAACGACCTGGTCACGGAAGCATTGAGGGGCGTTGTGGCAAAGACCGAAACCCGTACGGAGTGGAAGCGGCGACTGATCGCCGAAGGCAAGGTCGTGCACGTGGAGCCGCCCGCTCGCGTGCCGACCCTTGACGAAATCGAAGACTTGTCCGAGGGCTGGGGCACGGCTGTGAGCGAAGCGCTCGACTGGACCCGGGGGAAGTGGTGACCGTGTTCTACGTCGACACCAGCGCGCTGGTCACCGCTTATCTGCGGGACGAGCCGGAGCACGACAAGTTCCGCAAGCTGCTCCTCGAGGGTGACGCTCCGATCTTGAGCAGTGACTTCACCCGCATCGAGTTCGCCGGCGCCATGACGGCCGCCAAGCGGACCGGCCGGATCCCCGATCCAGCGGCGGTGCTGGCGCACTTCGATCACCTCGCCTCCCCGGACGGGGACCTGGTGCTCATCCCGTTCAGCCCCGACCGGGTGATTCCCGCCGCCCGGCGGCTGGTCACGGAGAACTACCCGGTACGCACGCTCGACGCGATCCACATCGCGGTCGCGATGCACTCCACGGCCGAGCTCACCGGCGGGGAATCCGTCACCTTCGTGACCCGCGACGAGCGTCAGGCCGAGGCCGCCGAGGCCAACGGGTTCGAGGTGCTGTGATGGTCGATCTCATCGCGGGGATCGCGGTGCACGACTACCCCGGGGCGCTCGCCTGGTACGAAAAGCTCTTCGGGTCGCCGCCGACGTTCGTCGTGAGCGACACCGAGGCGTTGTGGGAGGTCACCGAATACGGGGCGATCGCCATCGAGCGACGGCTCGACCGCCCATCCGGAGGCGCCATGCACACCCTGTTCGTCGGCGACCTGGACGAGCGGATCGCCGCGATCTCCGAGCGGGGCGTCGAGCCGGCGGACCGTGAGATCTACGACAACGGCGTCCGCAAGCTCATCTACCGCGACCCCGAGGGAAACGAGATCGGCATCGGCGGCCGTCCCGCGTAGGCTGGGCGTGTTTCTTGGCTTCACGAACCTCACGGCCCGGTAGGTAGTCCGGGCGGCCTCGAAGGGCTCGTTGTCCCGCCCCGGCGGGAAACCGGTGACGCCAGGCTGATCCGTCACGCCTGGAGGTTTCCGATGAGCGGGGTGTTCACGCTGTACCACGACGGCCGGTTCTGGGTCGGCGTCTACGAGATCCACGAAGACGGCCTGGTCCGGGCCGCGCGCCACATCTTCGGGTCCGAGCCCAACAACGCCGAGCTGGCGGCTTTCGCGGCGGGCCGCGACTTCGTGCGCCTCGCCGACGAGGCGCGCGAAGCCCCGCCCGTCCCGGCGAGCGAGCGGCCCAAGCGGCCCGCCAAGCAGGCGAAGAGGGCCCACGAGGAAGCGGGCATCGGCACGGCGGCCCAGCGCGCACTGCGCGACGCGGTCACCGAGCGCGCGGCGGAGAACAAAGCGGCCCGCAAGCGCCGAGCGGCCGCCGAGGCCACCCGCCGTCGTGAGCTGGCCCGTGCGAAGTCCCGCGCCAAACACCGAGGCCACTGACGGTGTGATGCCCCGCCAATCACGCGAGTGACGCGCTCAATCACGCGAGTCCCGTCTCCGATCACGCGAGTCCCGTCTCCGATCACGCGAGCCGCGTGGTCAGGCGGGCATCTCGCGTGATGGGGCGGGCTTCTCGCGTGACCAGCGGGGCATCACACCGCTCCGGTCAGTTCCACTCGACGGCGACTCCGGCCAGCCCCGGTCCCGCGTCGTTGAAGAACGCGCTGCTCACGCCGCCCATGTCGCACGCCAGTTCCTCCGCCACCACCGGCAGGGCGTCGTCGCGAGCGCGGACTTGGCGCGTGCACCGGGCCGGCAGCGCGTTGCGGTCGAAGCGGAGCTGGACCAGGTAGCTCGCGCAGCGATCCCGCAGCATGCGGTAGTAGCCCGGCGACGCCGACCCCGAATCGTCGCGGACCTCGAAGCAGAACACGTGGATGTCGCCCTCGGCGAGCTTGCGGTCGAACAGCAGCTCGGTCGCCATCGTGTCGGCGTCCGGGTTGCGTCGCATCCGGCCGACGCGGCAGCCCTCGTCGGTGATCAGCTCGACGTCGTCGATCCGGCAGCCGGGGTCGCCGTTGTACACCGTCAGGTAGCGGTCCGGACCGTGGCGCCGGGCCCGCGTCACCAGCCGCGTGCGCAGGCTGACCTGGCGGTGTTCGGCGTCGAACGTGATCGTGTCGTGCACCGACAGCAGCTCGAGGTCGGCGTTGTAGTGGTTCGACGACGGGTACGCGCCGAGCTCGGCCAGCAGGTCCTCGACGATCGACCCCATGTCGCCGGAACGCAGGTCGTGGAACGACGCCGCGGGCTGGTGGCCGCGCCGGACCAGCCGCGGTCCGATCAGCACCACGAGGGCGTCGGCGGGCAGCTGGAGCACCGATTCCAGGGCCCGGACCGCCGGCAGCGCCTTCGGCACCTCGGGCTGGCGCAGCCCGCGTTGCCAGTAACTCAGCGTGGACTGTCCGATTTGGACGCCTCGCAGCGCGAGGTGGGCGCGCAGGCGAGCCAGTGAAAGCCCGCGGTAGGCGATCGCCAACCGCAGGGCGTGGTGGAACTCGCCGGTGCGGAGTGCCTCGGTCAGCTCTTTCGGCAGTTCGGCGACCGATGCCCGGGTCGTGCGGGCGCCATCGATGATCAGTGGAAGGTTCCCGTCTTGTACCACCGCTCGTCCCTTCACCCGACCAGTGTGTGCGCTGGGCGTGAACACCGCGGAACGTTCACGTTAGCAGCGTAGAGTGGCCGTGCCGACCCCCGTTCAGGGTGGTTGGCCACGTAAGGCTGACTGTTCCGCGTTCCGGCTATGCCCCGGAACGGTCCGTTCCTCCGGATGGCGTTCTTGCTCCATGTGACCGCGTTGTTCACCGTTGTGACCACCGCTGGTTCGCCCACTCCGCTGCAGGAGGCCGTCCGTGCTGGTGAAGTCGAGCCGGGCTCAGGCCGTACTGGCCGTGAGTCTGCTGTTGTGCCTGGTCGCGCCGGTCACCGCCGGAGCCGCGCCCGGAGTGCCGTCGACGTACCGGAACCAGATCACGACGCAGGCGCAGCAGAAGAACCAGTGGTGCTGGGCCGGGGCGGGCAACACCATCGCGGCCTACCACGGCGCCGGGCTCAGCCAGCTGCGGTTCTGCCAGCTCGCGCACGGCGAGACCGGCCAGGACTGCGCGAACCTGCCGGGGACGCTCGCCGACCCGCGGCGCGCCTTCGCCCGGCTCGGGTTCACTTCGCCGGGCCGGTACCTCGACCGGCGCATCTCCTACGCCGCGGTCCGGACGGAGGCCGCGGCGAACCGGCCGGTGGAAACCCGGGTCGGCTGGCGCTCGGGCGGTGGCCACACGCACGTCCTCTACGGCTACGACACCAGCGGCGACTGGCTCTACTGGGCCGACCCCGGGCCGGCCAAGCGCTTCAACTGGTCGACCTACGCCTACTACACCCAGAACTCGTCTTTCACCTGGACGCACACGCTCACCGGGATCGCCCGATGAGCAGGCGGGCTCTGGTGCTCGCCGTGCTGACCGGCGCGGCGCTGCTGATGACGGCGCCGGTGTCAGGCGCGGCCCAGGCCGCCGGCATCAGCAGCGCCGACGTCGTCGCGGCCAGGAGCGCGGCCGCCGGGTTCCAGGACGTCCTGGTCCGGTTCTTCGCGCAGGCGCCGGGTGCCCAGGCGCCGGTTTCGGTGCGGATCGCGCCGGACGCCTACCCCGTGTACGAGCTCTCGCCGGACTTCGTCGCGGGCAAGCCGGGCGCGGTACCCGGCGGGTTCGCCTACTTCGCCGTCCCCGCGGTCGCGTCCGACGGCCGGACCGCGACGCTCTGGTCGGTCCGCGACGCCGACGGCGCCTGGCAGATCGGCAACATCGCTTCGGGTGACGTCGAAAGCGCGTACGCCCGGAAGGTGCCGCCGGGTGCCCTGCTGCTGCACGAACCGCAGGTCGACGCCTGGTACGCGGTCGGCGACGGCCGCGTCACCCCGCTCTCCGGAACCGCCGGTGCCGTCACCGTCGCCGACTACCAGCGAACGGTTTCGGCGCGGTACGCGGACAAGCTCCCCGGCTCGGTCTACGCCCGCGACGGCGAGGCGGGCGGGTACGACGCCACCGCCCAGGTGATGCCCCGCGGCGACGGCGGCGCGGCGCCGTCCAGTCACGACCCCGGCTGGGTGCCGCTGCTGATCCTGGTCGGCGTCCTGGCGGTCAGCGGCGCCGGATACGTGCTCCACCTGCGGCGGAACCCCGCCTGAGACGAACCGGCGGGCCTGGTGCCGATCCCCCTTCCACCGGGCCCGCCGGTCGACCACCGATAATGACGCCCGTGGGTCGACTGGTGGTCATCGAAGGGCTCGACGGCGCGGGCAAGCGCACGCTCGCCGACGGGCTGACGGCGGCGCTGCGCGCCAAGGGTGCGAGCGTGGCGTCGCTGGCGTTCCCGCGCTACGGCGAGAGCGTGCACGCGGACCTGGTCCGGGAGGCGCTGCACCGCGGGCACGGCGACCTGGCCGACTCGGTGTACGGCATGGCCGTGCTCTACGCGCTCGACCGCAGCGGCGCCGCGGACGACATCCGCGCGCTGCGGGACGCGCACGACGTCGTCCTGCTCGACCGCTACGTCGCGTCGAACGCCGCGTACGCGGCCGCGCGGCTGCGGCAGGACGCGGCAGGCGAAGTCGTGAAATGGGTGTGGGAGCTGGAAGTCGGCCGCTTCGGCCTGCCCCGCCCGGACGCGCACCTGCTGCTGCGGGTCGCGCCTTCGGTGGCGGCCGAGCGCGCCGAACGCCGCGCCGAGACCGGCCGGGAGCGCGACGCGTTCGAAACCGACGACGGCCTCCAGCGGCGCTGCGCGGCGGTGTACGACGAGCTGGCCGCGGCGGGCTGGCTGGCGCCGTGGCACGTCCTGGACGGCGTCGCGGGCGTCGACCTCGAAGCGCTGGCGGCGTCGCTGCTGGGGCGGTAGCCGAACCGGTGTCCCGGAACCGTTTCCCAGCCCGGTTCGCCCACAGTGGACAGTCGCAGCGCGCGACGGCGGGGGGCGTCGCCGACGTACGTTTCCTCGGCGACGAAGTCCGTTGTGGACGGTTCCGGCAGCACCTTGCCGCTGCGTGGTCCCCCGAGGCCAACGCGCAGCCGCCGAGGCCGGCGCCGAGGACGCCCGCTCAGGCCCGGGTGAACTCCATGACCCAGTTGGCTTCCCAGGTCCCCCCACCGTCGGTGGAGAACTCCTGCTCCCACCGCGGCGAGGACGTGGTGGTGTCCGACCAGATGTAGTGCGCCCTGATCGGCTGCCCCTCGTGGGTGTCGTCGCCGTAGAAGTCGCCGCGGCCGTCGGTGAAGGTGCCCACGACCGGGGGCTGGAGCAGCCCGGTGCGGCTGCCGGCCCAGTAGATCGACCACTCCTCGCGCTCGACGTCGAAGAGCCGCAGCGTGAAGCCGCGGAAGCCGCGGGCCGGGAAGAGGATCTCTTCGGTGTTGCCGCCGCCCTCGAAGAACGGCGTGCAGGTGGTGGTGCCGGGGTAGACGTCCCAGTCGTCGCAATCGGAGAAGAGCGTCTTCAGCCGCCGGCTGACGACGGTCCAGGAGCCGTGGAAGAAGTCGAAATCGTTCATGCCGGCGATCTTGGGTCGCGGCCACTGACATCTTCTGTCAGTGGCCGCTGGCAGACTTCGCCGGGTGCGTGCGAGCCGGCTGGTGTCCCTGTTGCTGTTGCTGCAGAACCGGGGGCGGATGAGCGCCGCCCGGCTGGCGGCGGAGCTGGGCGTGACCGCGCGTACGGTGTACCGCGACGTCGAAGCGCTCGCCGCCGCGGGCGTCCCGATCTACGCCGAGCCGGGGCCGGCAGGCGGCTACCAGCTGATGGACGGCTACCGGACCCGGCTGACCGGGCTGACCGCGGGCGAGGCCGGCTCGCTGTTCCTCACTGGCCTGCCCCAGCCGGCCGCCGAACTGGGTCTGGGCGCCGAGGTGGCCGCCGCCGAGCTGAAGCTGATGGCGGCGCTGCCGACGCCGTACCGGGACGCGTCGGTGCGGATCCGGCAGCGGTTCCACCTCGACGCCCCCGGCTGGTACCGCGAGGCGGATCCGGTGCCGCGGCTGCTCGCCGCCGCGGAGGCGCTGTGGCAGGACCGGCTCGTCGAGATCCGGTACCGCCGTTGGTCGCCGACGCCCGGCGTGGTCACGCGGCAGCTGCGCCCGCTCGGCCTGGTCCTCAAGGCCGGTGTCTGGTACCTCGTGGCCGCCGGCCGGTCGGAGCCGCGGACCTACCGCGTCACCAACATCGAGGAACTGCGGCCGCTGCCCGAGGCCTTCGTCCGGCCCGGTGGTTTCGACCTGGCGGAGTTCTGGCGGGACCACGTCGAACGGTACGAAGAGAGCGAAGCCGCCGAGACCGCCGTCGTCCGGCTGTCACCCGCGGGGATCGCCGCCCTGCCCGAAGTCCTGGGGCCGAGAGCCACCCGGCTCGCGATGCGCACCCTGGAACCCGCGGACGACGAAGGCTGGCAGCGCGCCACCATCCCGCTGGAAAGCGTGCCCCACGCCGCCGCGGGCCTGCTGCGGCTCGGCGCGGACGCACAGGTGCTGGCGCCCGCGGAACTCGCCGCGCACCTCGCGGAGACGATCCGCGCGATGGCCAGGCTGTACCCCTAGTCCCGGAAATAGCCCAGCTGCTCGGAAAGTTGTTCCGCCGCCTCGGTCATCGGCCGCACGATCTGCTTCACCCGCTGCTTCGAAAGGCGGTACGACGGCCCCGAGGCGCTCATCGCGGCGACGACGTCCCCGCCCGGGCCGTGGATCGGCACGGCGACCGCGTGCATGCCGAGTTCGAGCTCTTCGTAGCAGGCCGCGTAGCCGTCTTCGAGCACCCGCTCCAGCTCGGACATCAGCTCTTCCGGGTCGACCGTCGTGCGCGGCGTGTACTGCTCCAGCTTCCGCTTCAGCACCCGCTTGCGTTCGGTTTCGCCCATGTACGCCAGCAGGACCTTGCCGCTGGACGTCGCGTGCAGCGGCGTGCGCTGGCCGGTCCAGTTCTGCGTCGTGATCGCCGCCGAGCCGCGGGCCTGGCTGATGTTGATCGCGACGCCGTCGTCGGCGACGGCGATGTTCACCGTCTCGCCGAGCGCTTCGGCGAGCGAGAGGCAGCTGGCGCGGCCGAGCTTCGCGAGGTCCATGCGGCCGGTCGCGGCGCCGGCCAGCCGGACGATGCCGAACCCGATCGCGTACTTCCCGCGTTCGCCGAGCTGTTCGACCAGGCCTCTCGCCTCCAGGACGCTGAGCAGCCGCGACGCCGTCGACTTGTGGACGCCCAGCTCGCCCGCGATCTCGGTGATGCCGGTGTCGCCGTTGCGGGCGAGCAGCTCCAGCACGCTGATCGCCCGGTCGACCGACTGCACCTGGCTCTGAGTTGCGTTGCCCGAGTCCTGGTTCCGCATGGCGCAACAGTATCCGTTTTGCCCCGGTGCTATCGGCTGACTGGGCGAATCTCTTGACGGCGACGTCGTCGGGGACGGATTGTTGCGCAGGAAGCTGCAGCGTCGCACTCTGCGCAACATTCACGCACCGTCCCGGCATCTCGTCAGTCGTTACCCGGAGGCCTTGATGATCCGAGCCTGCGCCGTCGCCGACCTGCCCGAAGGCGACGCCCTCCGCCTCGACGGTCCCGTCGCGATCGCGGTGTTCCACACCGCGGACGGCTTCTTCGCCGTCGACGACACCTGCACGCACCAGGACGCCTCCCTCGCCGACGGCTGGCTCGAAGGCTGCTTCGTCGAATGCCCGCTGCACGCCTCGCAGTTCGACCTGCGCACCGGCGTGCCGGCCTGCCTGCCGGCCAAGAAGCCGCTGCGCACGTACCGCGTGACCGTCACCGACGGCGTCGTCTTCGTCGACGCGCCCGTCCCGGCGGTTCCCTGAGCCTCTCCTCGCAGGTCCGTGAAGGGCCGCACCGGCTCCGGCGCGGCCCTCACGGACCGTCCACGGCCACCCGGATGGAGCAGAACTCTTAGCGATCTTGATCTTTCTGGTGGTCAAACACGCGGGTCGTGCGTGCGGGCGTCCGAACTAGTGCGAATATGTGGACATGAAGGCACGTGTTCTCGTGGTCGACGACGACCCCGCCCTCGCGGAGATGCTCACCATCGTGCTCCGTGGGGAGGGGTTCGACACGGCGGTGGTCGCCGACGGCTCACGCGCGCTGCCCGCGCTGCGTGAGCTGAAACCCGACCTCGTCCTGCTCGACCTGATGCTGCCCGGGATGAACGGGATCGACGTCTGCAAGGCGATCCGCGCCGAGTCCGGGGTGCCGATCGTCATGCTCACCGCCAAGAGCGACACCGTCGACATCGTTCTCGGTCTGGAGTCCGGCGCGGACGACTACGTCGTCAAGCCGTTCAAGCCGAAGGAGCTGGTCGCGCGGGTCCGGGCCCGGATGCGCCGCACCGAGGCCGAACCGGCGGAGTCGCTCACCATCGGCGACCTGGCGATCGACGTGCCGGGCCACGAGGTGACGCGGGAGGGCAAGGCCATCCCGCTGACTCCGCTGGAGTTCGACCTGCTGGTGGCGCTGGCCCGCAAGCCGCGCCAGGTGTTCACCCGCGAGGTGCTGCTCGAGCAGGTGTGGGGCTACCGGCACGCGGCCGACACCCGCCTGGTGAACGTGCACGTCCAGCGGCTGCGGTCCAAGGTCGAGAAGGACCCGGAACACCCCGAGGTGGTGTTGACCGTTCGCGGCGTCGGGTACAAGGCCGGCCCGCCGTGATGGCTCCATGACTCTCCCGACCGGCAGACGGCTCCCCGCGTCGGCGCGTTCGACGGCACGACTGGTACGGCGTGTCGTCGTTTTCGCGCGCCGTCGCGCGATCGCGTTCAACGAGCTGTGGAAGCACTCGCTGCAGTTCCGGGTCACCGTCTCGACGCTCGCGCTGTCTTCGGCCGTGGTCTTCGTGCTGGGCATGGTGCTGCAGAACCAGATCACCGAACGGCTGCTGGACACCAAGCGCGACGCGGCGATCGCGCAGACCCGCGCGGCGGCGGAGACGGCGGCCGGTGAGCTGGTCGGCCTCGGCGGCGAGTCGCGCGAAGCGATGGGCAACCGGCTCCAGAACGCGCTGAAGAAGATCGCGATCACGCCGACCAGCCAGGACGCGGCCGGTTCGGCGGCGGGCACGTTCGTCCCG
This sequence comes from Amycolatopsis sp. NPDC051128, assembly GCF_040682715.1. Lineage (NCBI taxonomy): Bacteria > Bacillati > Actinomycetota > Actinomycetes > Pseudonocardiales > Pseudonocardiaceae > Amycolatopsis > Amycolatopsis sp. NPDC051128. The sequence goes on from NZ_JBFBBN010000014.1 coordinate 151,286, forward strand.
GTGCTCGCCAGCGGCGGACACGACCAGTCCGGCGACGAGCAGGCGTTCGCGGGCCCGTTCGAGAACGTGCCGCCGCGGCTGCGCCAGTTCGTCGAAGCCGACCAGATGAGCTGGCTCGAGCACACCGTTCCCGACACCGCCGGCGGGCGCACGACGTACCTGATCGTCGGCACGCCGCTCAACACCGTCGCCAGCCCGCTGCAGCTGTACCTGCTGTTCCCGCTGACGACCGAGCAGAACACCGTCTCGACCGTGCAGAACACGCTGCTGGTCGGCTGTCTCGTGCTGCTGCTCCTGCTGGCCGGAATCACGAACCTGGTGACGCGGCAGGTGGTGCGGCCGGTCCGTCAGGCCGCCGCCGCGGCCGAACAGTTCGCCGGGGGAGACCTCGACCAGCGGCTCGCGGTGCTCGGCGAGGACGACCTGGCGAAGCTCGCGGTGTCCTACAACGGGATGGCCGCCAGCATCCAGCGCCAGATCCGCCAGCTCGAGGAGTTCGGCGGACTGCAGCGCCGGTTCACCTCCGACGTCTCGCACGAGCTGCGCACACCGCTGACCACCGTCCGGATGGCCGCGGACGTGCTGCACGCGTCCCGCGAGCAGTTCCCGGCCGGGCTGGCGCGGTCGACCGAGCTGCTGGTCGACGAGCTCGACCGGTTCGAAGCGCTGCTCGGCGACCTGCTGGAGATCAGCAGGCTCGACGCCGGCGTCGAGGAGCTGTCCGCCGAGTTCATCGACGTGCGCCCGATCGCGACCCGCGCGGTGGAGCAGGTGCGGGTGATCGCCGGCAACGCGGGCAGTTCGGTCGAGCTCGTCCTGCCCGACGAGGAGGTCGTCGCCGAGGTCGACGCCCGGCGCGTCGAGCGGATCCTGCGCAACCTGCTCGCCAACGCCGTCGACCACAGCGAGGGCAAGCCGGTGGTGCTCACCCTCGCGGCGAACGAGACCGCCGTCGCCATCACGGTCCGGGACCACGGTGTCGGCCTGCGGCTCGGCGAGGCGGACCTGGTGTTCAACCGGTTCTGGCGCGCCGACCCGTCGCGCAACCGGCGCACCGGCGGCACCGGGCTCGGCCTGGCGATCAGCCAGGAGGACGCGCGCCTGCACGGCGGCGAGCTCGACGCCTGGGGTGAGCCCGGCCACGGCGCCTGCTTCCGGCTCGTGCTGCCGCGCCGCCAGGACGTGCCCGCCGGCGACCCGCCGCTGGTCCTGCCGCCACCCGACCGTTTCGCGGCCGAGTTGCCGCTCGGGATCATCGACATCACGCCGGCACCCGAGGCGATCTTCGCCGAACGTGAGGGAATCGGTCAGTGAAACAACAGGCTCTTCGGGGGTCCAGGGGAAAGTCCCGGTTGTCACAGCTCGCGCTTGCGGCGTTGTGCGTGGTGCTGCTGGCCGGCTGCGCGAACGTGCCGCTGGAGTCGCAGCCCGTGGTCGTCTCCGGCGAACGGCAGGGCCAGGGCTCCGGCGACGTGGTGCCCGAGCCGTCGAAGGACATCGACCCGCTCTCCCTGGTCCGCGCCTTCGTCGGCGCGACGCTCAAGCCGGGGCAGAACAACGCGGCCGCTCGCGCCTACCTGGACGAGCAAGGCCGGGTGAACTGGCGGCCGAGCCGCAGCCTGACGATCATCCAGAACACCTTCGCCACGGTCTACGACACGAAGCCGCAGCCGGACGCGAACACGCTGATCGTCAACGTGCGCGGGGCCGACATCGGCACGCTGGACCAGAACAACGCGTTCGTGCCGGACGCCAACCAGGCGCTGCTCCAGGTGAAGGTGCGCAGGCAGGCGAACGGCCAGTGGCGGATCGTCGACCCGCCCGCCGACCTGTACGCGACCGAGTCCGACTTCAGCGAGAACTACACGCCGGTGCCGGTGAGCTTCTACTCGGACACGGCGGCCACGTTCGTCCCCGACCGGCGCTACGTCGTCGCGAAGCCGCAGTCCGGGCTGCCGGGCCGGGTGATCGACCTGCTGGTCAACGGGCCGTCGACGAGCCTGGCCGGGTCGGTGCGGAACCTGCTCGGCGAGCCGGTCGAGATCGACACGAACGTCAAGAGCCTCGACGACGGGACGCTGGTGGTGCCCCTGACCGGGGCGTCGGGCGTCCCCGACGACACCCGGAAACTGATCGCCGCGCAGATCGTCCTCACGCTGCAGTACGTCACGTCGGCGCGGATCCGGATCCTCGCCGACGGCGCCCCGCTGGTGGCGAACCACCCGGACTGGCGGCCGAACGACCTGCCCGCGTACGGCGCGTCGCTGTCGCCCAGCCTGCAGCTGCTCGGCCTGATGACGGTCGGCGGCCGCGTCCGCTCCCTCGGCGACGGCGCGCCGATCCCGGGCCCGGCGGGCAACGGCGGCTACGACGTCGTGAGCGCCGCCCAGGACTTCGACGGCAAGCGCCTCGCGGTGGTGGAGCGCGCCGGCGGCCAGGTCCGGCTGCGGATCGGCGACTTCGGCCACGAGCTGCCACTGGCGAACCTCGGCGGGAGCACGCTGAGCCGTCCGACGTGGCGGCCCGGCACCGGCGAGGTGTGGACGGTGGTCGACCAGCTGTCGGTGGGCCGGATGGTGCTGGGCCCGACTGGCCAGTGGACACCGCTGCAGGTCAACGCCACGGACCTGCTCCAGCAGGGCGTCACCACGGAGCTGCGGTTCTCCCGCGACGGCGCCCGCGTCGCCGCGGTCGTCAGCGGCGAGCTGTGGGTGGCCTCGGTCGTCGTCAACGGCGATTCGGTGTCACTGCGCGAGCCGCGGCACCTCCAGCCGCAGGACCTCACGGACGTCGTCGACGTCGACTGGTTCGGGCAGGACTCCCTGGTGGCGGTCACGAAGTCGGCGTCGCAGCCGGTGGTCAAGGTGACGGTGGACGGCCAGCGGATGGACGCGTTCAACAGCTCCAACCTGACACCGGCGGTCCACGGCGTGACGGCGGCTCCCAGCCGTCCGATCGTGGTGGCGGACAGCAGCGGGTTGTGGAACGCTTCGGCGCTCGGCGAGGTGTGGCGACCGCAGAGCCACTCGATGAAGGACGCGGACCCCTTCTACCCCGGCTGATGTTTCACCTGGTCGGGTGACGTCCGGACGTTCGAAACTGTCGGTGCCGGTCGTGACACTGTCCGTGTGTTGAAGAAACTGCTCGACCTCCTCGTCCCTAGCCGCTGCGCCGCCTGTGGAGCCCGCGGCGAGCCGTGCTGCGCCCGCTGCCAGGGCGTCTGGGGCTCGGCCGCCGAAGTCGTCCGCACGCCGACGGCCGGGCTGGTGCGGGTGTTCGCGCTGGCCCGGTACCGCGGCGTGGCCAGGAGGTTGCTGATCGCGTACAAGGAGCGTGGCCGCCGTGACCTGGCGCCGTCGCTGGGCCGGGCATTGGCGGACGCGCTGGTCGTGCTCCCGTTGAAGGGGGTTGAAGCTGCCGGTTCGAGCAGTGTGACGTCGGTTGTTTCGCCGGTGGAGGGAGCTGCCGCGGTTGCCGGTTCGAGCCGTGTGGTGCCAGCGGTCTCAGCAGAGAAGGGAACCGCTCCCGCCCGTGCCCCGGTCCGGGCGATCTGTCTGGTCCCGGCGCCCAGCCGCCGTTCGGCGGCGAGGGTCCGCGGCGGCCCTCACGTCGAGCGCCTGGCGAACGCCGCGGCGAGCGTCCTGGCCGCGCGGGGCATCGAGGTCGCGGTCGCCCCGGCGCTGGAGCTGGCCGGTGGGGCCCGCGACGCGGTCGGGCTGGATCGCGCCGAGCGGATGGCCAACCTGGCCGGCCGGTTGCGGTTCCGTCAGGCAGGGCGCCCACCACCGGGATACCCGCTGGTGGTGCTGGACGACGTCGTGACAACGGGAGCCACGGCGGCGGCGTGCGTACGAGCGCTGGCGGCGGAGGGTTTCCCGGTCTCGGCGGTGTTGACCCTGCTCGCGGCCGGGTGAAGCCGGGTGAAAGGGCGTCCCCCATCCGGCGGCGGTGGACTCGCGGGGTCGGCTTGTCCGTGGTCACCACCGCCCACCGTCCCCACGGGCGAGCAAGCCCGCCTGCTCCAAAGCCTCCAGGCCATGGCGTCCACGACGCCAAAGCGAGCCGAAAGGAGCCCGCCACCTGCGGCTTCACCGAGCCGGCACCCCACCCCGCACCTCCCACCGCCGACTACGTCCACCATGCGAACGCCCGCACCCAAACCGGAGGCGAAACGAACCACCGTCCCGACCCAGCTCGCGGCCGGGTGACCCGCCTGTCACCTACATGAGTGATATCTCGCGGGAACGCGAACGGACCGACGCCCGTTGACCGGACATGAGGGTGCGCGACACGACCACTCGGCTGCCACACCACTCCACCGGTGTGGCGGCTGTGCCGGACCGGGTCGTCACCCTCGGCGTCCAGCAGTCGGCAACGATGCGCCGTCCGTGTGAAACCGAGCTGCGCGGACCGCATCCGACCAGCGGGGGTTTTCTGGTGCCCACTCCGCGATCACTGCGCGGGGTGACGGAGTCCCATCCCCTGACATCCCCCGGCTCGGGGGCTGTTGTAACGGGCGTGAGGAAGCTAACGTGCACCGCAATCAGCAATCCCCGCAGGCAGGGAGGTGACGAGCCCATGTCCCTGGCGCCAGAGGTGCGCTGAGCCCGTGCTCGGTCACCGGCACGAGACGTCGTGAACCGTTTCCGAGTTCCTTCTCAGCCCACGAAGCGGGCTTCCGTCCCGCAATACCGGCGCCGTGTGTGAACACAACAGCTCGCAGTCATCTCAGCGAGGGAGGTCGTGTATGGACATCGTCGTTAAGGGCCGCAACGTGGAGGTGCCCGATCACTATCGGGCGCTTGTCAGCGACAAGCTGGCCCGCCTCGAGCGCTATGACAGGAAAGTCATCCGGTACGACGTGGAACTGTTCCACGAACCCAACCGACGTCAGGCCAAGAGTTGCCAGCGCGTCGAAATCACCGGAAAGGGGCGGGGCCCGGCCGTACGCGCTGAAGCGTGTGCCGCCGACTTCTACGCAGCGCTCGATTCCGCAGTCACCAAGCTGGAAAACCGGCTGCGGAGGACACACGACCGGAGGCGCGTGCACTACGGACGCAGCCGCCCGGAATCGGTCGCCGAAGCGACCTCGGTACTGCCGGGTGGTGGATCCCCGGCCGCAGCCAGTCCCGCCGCGCGTACCGCGGTGTTGGACGCACCCGAAGCCGAACCGCAGACGAACGGCTTCGCGAGTGCCGACGAGCTCCATCTGCCCCAGCAGCAGAGCTGGGCCGATGACGACCTGGGTCACCAGCCAGGCCGCATCGTTCGCGAGAAGCAGCACACCGCGGAGCCCATGACGGTGGACCAGGCTCTCTACGAGATGGAGCTGGTCGGCCACGACTTCTACCTCTTCAACGACTCGGAAGCGGGCCGGCCCAGTGTGGTCTACCGGCGGAAAGGCTTCGACTACGGCGTGATCCGGCTCGGCTGAGCCGGTCTCTAAGGAGGCCTTCCGGGTGGCCCGCACGCGGCTCGCGTGCGGGCCACCCGCATGTCCCGACCCACGGCGTGTGCACACCACGCCCCTCGTTCCCTACGATGGGGTGGGACGGTGGCGCCGAACACGGCTGCCGCCGCGGGAGAACCTGCCCGGGACCGGCCTGGGCGCGCTCATGATCAGCTAGTGAGGTCGACCGGATGGTGCTGAACCGCCTGCTCCGCGCGGGTGAGGGCAAGATGGTGAAGCGGCTGCGCAACATCGCCGATCACATCAACACCCTCGAAGACGACGTCAAGGACCTGACCGACGCCGAGCTGCGGGCCAAGACCGATGAGTTCCGCAAGCGGAACGGCGACGGCGAATCTCTCGACGAGCTGCTGCCGGAGGCCTTCGCGGTCGTCCGGGAGGCGGCCAAGCGGGTGCTCGGCCAGCGCCACTTCGACGTCCAGCTGATGGGCGGCGCGGCGCTGCACCTCGGGCAGGTCGCCGAGATGAAGACCGGTGAGGGCAAGACGCTCACCTGCGTCCTGCCGGCCTACCTCAACGCCATCCCCGGCAAGGGCGTGCACGTCGTCACCACGAACGACTACCTGGCCAAGCGCGACTCGGAGTGGATGGGCCGTATCCACCGCTTCCTCGGCCTCGAAGTCGGCGTCATCCTTTCGGAGCAGCAGCCGGACGTCCGGCGCACGCAGTACAACGCCGACATCACCTACGGCACGAACAACGAGTTCGGCTTCGACTACCTGCGCGACAACATGGCGTGGAGCCTGGACGACTGCGTCCAGCGCGGCCACTACTACGCCATCGTCGACGAGGTGGACTCGATCCTCATCGACGAGGCCCGGACGCCGCTGATCATCTCCGGCCCGGCGGACCAGTCGTCGCGGTGGTACGTCGAGTTCGCCCGGCTCGCGCCGCTGATGCAGGGCATCGACACCACCACGATGGGCTCGCGGGAGCGCACCGAAAAGGCGAACCTGATCAACTCGAAGTACCACTACGAGGTCGATCAGCGGAAGCGCACCGTCGCGGTCACCGAGAAGGGCGTCCGGTTCGTCGAGGACCAGCTCGGGATCGACAACCTCTACGAGGCCGCCAACACGCCGCTGGTCGGGTACCTGAACAACGCGCTGAAGGTCCAGGAGCTGTTCCACCGGGACAAGGACTACATCGTCCGCAACGGCGAAGTCATGATCGTCGATGAGTTCACCGGGCGCATCCTGGTCGGACGGCGCTACAACGAGGGCATGCACCAGGCGATCGAGGCCAAGGAAAAGGTCGAGATCAAGGCCGAGAACCAGACCCTCGCCACGATCACGCTGCAGAACTACTTCCGGCTCTACGACAAGCTTTCCGGCATGACCGGTACGGCCGAGACCGAGGCCGCCGAGTTCCACCAGACCTACAAGCTGGGTGTGGTGCCGATCCCGACGAACCGGCCGATGGTGCGCGCCGACCAGCCGGACCTGATCTACAAGACCGAGCAGGCCAAGTTCGAGGCCGTCGCCGAGGACATCGCCGAGCGGCACGAGAAGGGCCAGCCGGTCCTCGTCGGCACGACGAGCGTCGAGAAGTCCGAGCACCTGTCGAAGCTGCTCGTGAAGCTGAGCGTGCCGCACGAGGTGCTGAACGCGAAGCACCACGACCGGGAGGCGCTGATCGTCGCGCGCGCCGGCCAGAAGGGCGCCGTCACGGTCGCCACGAACATGGCCGGCCGCGGTACCGACATCGTGCTGGGCGGCAACCCGGACATCATCGCCGACCAGGTGCTGCGCGAGCAGGGCCTGGACCCGGTCGAGCACTCCGAGGAGTACGAGGCCGCCTGGCCGTCGACCCTGGAGAAGGTCAAGGAAGAGTCCAAGGCCGAGGCCGACGAGGTCCGCGAGGCGGGCGGGCTGTACGTGCTGGGCACCGAGCGGCACGAGTCGCGCCGCATCGACAACCAGCTCCGCGGCCGGTCGGGCCGTCAGGGCGACCCGGGCGAGTCCCGCTTCTACCTCTCCCTCGGCGACGAGCTCATGCGCCGCTTCAACGCGACGATGGTCGAGCGCGTCATGACGACCATGCGGCTGCCCGACGACGTGCCGATCGAGCACAAGATGGTCTCCAAGGCCATCAAGAGCGCGCAGACCCAGGTCGAGCAGATCAACATGGAGCAGCGCAAGGACGTCCTCAAGTACGACGAGGTCATGAACGAGCAGCGCAAGGTGATCTACGCCGAGCGCCATCGCGTGCTGGCCGGCGAGAACCTGCGCGACCAGATCGAGGGCATGCTCGAGGACGTCGTCAACGCCTATGTGGACGGTGCGACGGCCAACGGCTACGCCGAGGACTGGGACCACGAGAAGCTGTGGACGGCGCTGAAGCAGCTCTACCCGGTCAGCATCGAGTGGGACGACCTCATGGAGGACGGCGACCTCGACGCGCACGGCCTCCGCGAGGCGCTGCTGCAGGACGCCCGCAACGCCTACGACAAGCGCGAAGAGGAGATCAACGCGCTCGTCGGCCCGGACGGCATGCGGACCCTGGAGCACCAGGTGATGCTGACGGTCCTCGACCGCAAGTGGCGCGAGCACCTCTACGAGATGGACTACCTCAAGCAGGGCATCGGCATGCGGGCGCTGGCGCAGCGCGACCCGCTGATCGAGTACCAGCGCGAGGGCTTCGACATGTTCCGCGCGATGCTCGACTCGCTGAAGGAGGAGGCCGTCGGCTTCCTGTTCAACCTGCAGGTCGAGCGCGCCGAGGCGCCGCCCGCCGAAGACGCCGCCGCGCTGCCCGCGGGTGTCGGCTCCGGCAACGGCCAGGCAGCCGCGGCCTCGGAAGGCCGTCACGCGCGGCCGGCCCCGCCGCAGCCGCCCACGACCGACACCGAGTCCGTCCCGGCCGCCCTGCGCGGCAAGGGTCTCGGCGGCGGTGGACAGCAGCCGGGCATGACGCTCTCCGGTCCGGGCGAGGACGGCGAGGTCGAGTCCCACAGCGAGGGTGGGGCGCAGGCCGCGGGTGGCGGCGGCGCGTCTTCCCGTCGTGACCGCCGCGCCGCCCAGCGCGACGCCGCGAAGAAGGGCAAGAAGGGCCCGCGTCGCTGACGTAGGCGAAACCGGGGCGCGTGGCTTGTCCGCGCGCCCCGGTGCCATGAACGGGGGATGGTCGTGACGACGGTGTCGGCGGATCCGCAGGAGTTCTTCACGCTGTTCGGCGCCGAGCGGCGGCCGGACCCGTACCCGCATTACCGGCGGTGGCGCGAGCGCGTGCCGGTCGCGGCGCTGGCCGAGCGGATGTTCGTGGTCAGCGGCTTGGCCGAAGCCACGCAGGTGCTGCGCGACCCGGCGTTCGGCCACCCCGAACCCGAGTACCTGGATCCGGCGGACCGGCTCCCGGACCAGCCGGTCGACGAGTCGGGACGCGTGGTCCGGGCGTTCCTGTCGCTGAACCCGCCCGACCACACGCGGCTGCGGCGGCTGGTGGCGAAGGCGTTCACCCCGCGGATGGTCGAGCGGCTGGCGCCGCGGATCGAAGAGATCACCGTGGAGCTGATCGAGCGCGCGCCGGACGAGTTCGACCTGATGGAGACGCTCGCGAGGCCGTTGCCGGTCGAAGTGATCGCCGAACTGCTCGGCGTGCCGCTGGACGATCGCGAGCGCTTCGCGACGTGGTCGCACGCGATGGCGCGGGCGCTGGACCCGCCGTTCCTGCAGCGCCCGGAGACGGTCGAACCAGCGGTCCGGGCGCGCCAGTCGTTCGTCGGCTACTTCCGTGAACTGGCGCGGCGGCGACGGCGCGAACCGGGGGACGACCTGCTGTCCGCGCTGGTCGCGGTGTCCGACGCCGGTGACGTGCTCAGCGAGGGCGAGCTGCTGGTGACGCTCACGCTCCTCCTCATCGCCGGCCACGAGACGACGACGAACCTGATCGGCAACGGCGTCCTCGCGTCGCTGCGCCACCCGGACGGCCTGCGTCCGGCCGCGGAGGCGTCCGACCGGATGGTCGAGGAGGTCCTGCGCTACGACTCACCGGTCCAGCTGACGGGCCGGACAGCGCTGCGTGACACGGCGCTCGGCGCCCTGGCGGTCCCGGCGGGCAGCCAGGTGATCGTCCTGATCGGAGCGGCCAACCGCGACCCGGCGGCGGGCCCGGACCCGGAGTCGTTCGACCCGTCCCGGGCACCGGGCCGCCACCTGGCGTTCGGCCAGGGCATCCACTTCTGCCTCGGCGCGCCGCTGGCCCGGCTGGAAGGCCGGATCGCCTTCCGCGAACTGGCCAGGCGGCGCCCGAAGCTGTCCCTGGCCGGCGACCCGGCCTGGAACCCGACGACGACCCTGCGCGGCTTGTCGACCCTGCCGGTCACGAGCCGGTAGGCCGCGGCGTCCACCCGGCCGGCGGCGGGGAGCGCGCCGCGCCGGACCGCTTCATGCCGCCGCTCGCTGGGGCCGTCGGCCGGATTCCCGCGGCTTCAGCAGGGCGAACCGTACGCAGCGCCAGCCCGCCGTGGTGCGGGTGAAGCGGGCCGCCAGTGCGAACGACCGGCCGTCCGCCTCCACGCGGGCGCAGGCTTCGATCACACCCGGCACCGGGGTGCACGTGTGGATCGTCTGCGTCCGGTGCCGGGGCCGGGCCAGGCGCGGCCCGCTGAGCCCCGCGTAGACCTCCGGCGCCACCATGGCGCGGATCTGCGACGCCGGACGGCGGCCGTCGTAGGCCTCCAGCAGCATGTTCAGCAGATGGCCCACCTCGCCCGCTTCGAGCTGCCTCGGCGCCGGGCAGCGGGCGCCGCCGCGTCGGTGCTCTTCCGGTGTCACCGTCGCCGGGCGTTGTGCGCGGCGCGGCGCTTCGTAGTGGATCAACGTTCTCACGCGATGTTCCTCGATCATTTCCTCCCCTCCCGGACTCGGCATTTCGCCGCCTCCACTGCTTAGAGGGGGGAACCGGTCCGAAAGGCGACAGGAATCGCTCGATTCGGGGGAGAACCGCCGAAACGATGGATTCCCCTACGCCGGTGCGCTAAGCGCCGGGCAATATCGAACTGTCCGAGACACCGCATCGCCGCCACGGCTATGGTGTGCCGGGTGCTGAAAGGGCTATTGGTCGATTTCGCCGGAGTTCTCACCGATCCCGACGCCGGCCGGTTCTACGACTACCTGGCGGCCGCACGCGAGCGAGGCGTCCGCACCGCGCTGCTGTCCAACGCCCACGGGGCGTCGGCCGAGGTCAAGAACACCATGTTCGACTATTTCGACGAACTGGTGTTTTCGGGTGAGGTCGGCGTGACCAAACCGGATCCGGCGATCTACCTGATCGCGGCCGACCGGCTCGGCCTGCCCGCCGTCCGCTGCGCCTTCGTCGACGACTCCGCGGCGAACATCCGCGGCGCCGTCCAGGCGGGCATGGTCGGCGTGCACCACCGGTCGGTCGACGAAACCCTCGTCGAACTGAACGTGCTGTTCCCGGCCGGCTGAGCGGTCAGCGGCCGCGGCGGACCAGCTCGAACGACAGCACCGCGGCGGCGGCCGAGACGTTCAACGACTCGACGTCGCCCGGCATCGGGATCGACACCCACTCCGTGACGAGCTCGCCGACGTCCGCGCCGACCCCGGCCGTTTCGCCGCCCAGCACGAACGCCGCGCGCTGCGGCAGGTCGACGTCGAACACCGTCGTCTTCGCCGACGCGCCCAGGGCGTACAGCGCGTAGCCGGCTTCGGTGAGCATTTCGGCGGCTTCCCGCGCCGACCCGCAGCGCAGCACCGGCGCGCGGAACGCCACCCCGGCCGAAGCCTTGACCACCAGCGGGTCCAGGGCCGCGACCCCGCGCCGCGGCACGATCACGCCGTCCAGCCCGGCCGCCGTCGCCGTCCGCAGGATCATCCCGACGTTCGCGGGCGTGGTGATGCCGTCCAGCAGCAGCACCCGCGACGGCGGGCGGCGGTCGGCCAGCGCGGTGCCGAGCGCGCGCATCCGGGGCGCGACGACGTCGGCGAGCACGCCCTGATCCTGCTTGCCGTTCCCGGCGAGGACCTTGACCCGGTGGGCGCTGGCGCGCTGCACCGGCACGCCGGCCACCTTCGCCGCCTGCTGGATCTCCGCCGCGCCGGGACCGCGGGCGGTGTCGGCGAGGATCACCTTGTCCACCCGCAGGCCGTCGTCCGCCAGCGCCTCCAGCACCGGCTTCCGGCCGTACACGGTCAGGAAGCGGTCCTTCGGCGAAATCGTCGAGTCATCACCCACACCGGGCAGTCTCGCATCGAACCTCGTTCAGCCGTCGGGCGGCGCGACAGTTGCCGTAGATCGGCAGGTCGCGGCCCGTGACGCCGCCTGACCGGAACAAGGTTCGCTGTGTAAGGATCGGCCCCATGCCCGACCGTCTTTCCGCGCTGGACGCTTCGTTCCTCTACGTGGAGGACCACACGACCCCCATGCACGTCGGCGGGGTGGCGATCTTCGAGCGGCCGCGCTCCGGGTTCAGCTACGCGCAGCTGCTCGACCTCGTCGGGGCGCGGCTGGCGTACCTGCCGCGGTACCGGCAGCGCGTGCTGGAGGTGCCGGGTCACCTGGCGCGGCCGGTGTGGGTGGACGACGTCGACTTCGACCTGAACTACCACGTCCGGCGCTCGGCGCTGCCCCAGCCGGGCAGCGACGAGCAGCTGTTCGACCTGGTCGCGCGGCTGATGTCGCGGCGGCTGGCGCCGGAGCGGCCGCTCTGGGAGGCGTACTTCATCGAGGGACTGGCCGGCGACCGCGTGGCGCTGGTGACGAAGACGCACCAGTCCGTTGTGGACGGTGTCGGGACGATCGAGCTGGGCCAGCTCATCCTCGACCCGACGCCGGCCGAGCCGGAGCCGTTCGAGGACATCTGGACGCCGCGCCGCGAACCGAGCCGCACCCAGCTGGTGCTGGACGCGATCAGCGAGGGCGTGCAGCGGCCGGGCGAGATCGTGGAGAACGTCCGGTCGGCGGCGAACGACGCGGTCGCGTCGGCGGGGAAGTTCGCCGAAACCGTCGGCGGGGTCGCGTCGACGTTGCGCACGCTCGTGAGCCCGGCGCCGCCCGGGCCGTTGAACGTCCGGGTGTCCGGCGGCCGCGTGTTCGCGGTGGTGCGCACGCGGCTGGAGGACTTCCGGAAGGTCCGCGCGGCGCACGGCGGCACGGTCAACGACGTCGTGCTCGCCGCCATCACGGGCGCGCTGCGCGAATGGCTCCTTTCGCGCCAGGAGTCGCTGAGCCCGAACGCCACGGTCCGCGCGTTGGTGCCGCTGGCGGTGCGCGACGCGGAAACCGCGGAGTACTCGACGCCGGCGCTGGTCGGCAACCAGGTGGCCGCGTACCTGGTGGACCTGCCGGTCGGCGAGCCGAACCCGGTGCTGCGGCTGCAGCACATCGGCCACGCGATGGCCGAGCACCTGGACTCGGGCCGGTCGGTGGCCGCGCGCGGGCTGCTCAAGGTGGGCGGATTCGCCCCGGCTACCCTGCACTCCCTCGGCGCGCGTGCGGCGGGGTCGTTGTCCGGGCGCATCTTCAACGTCATGGTGACCAATTCACCGGGCCCGCAGATGCCGATGTACGCGGGAGAGGCCAGACTGGTCGAGATGTTCCCGGTGATGCCGCTGATGCGCACTCAGGCGCTGGCGATCGGGGTGACGTCGTACCACGGCGGCGTCTACTTCGGACTCAACGGCGACCGCAAGGCCGCTTTCGACGTCGATCTCCTGGCCGGGATGATCGACGAATCCCTGGAAGAGCTGAAGGGTGCGCACTGGTGAGGGTCTATCTGCCTGCGACCATCGCGATGCTTCGCGACCTCGAGTCCTCGGGGGAGTTCCGCGCCCGCAGCGGGACGGCGTTCGCGCTGACCCCGGCGCTGCGCGAGGCGTACCTGAGCGGGTCGGACGAGGAGCTGGAGTACGCGGCGCTGCTGGACGCGGCGCGCGCCTCGCTGCGCCTGATCGCGGCGGAGGAGAAGGGCGAGCCGCGGCGGGTGGTGGTGTCGGCGGACGTCGAGGGGATCACCCTGCGGCCGGACCTCGACGCACCGGTGGTCCGCATCGGCGGCCCGATCCCCCTGTCGGCGGTGGCGGCGATCCACGTGGACGCCCCGGAAGCGGCGGACGCGGTGGCCGCGGCGGCGGCGGTGGTCGACGCGGCGGACCTCGGCGATCCGGACGCGGAGTTCACCCTCGGCGACGCCGAGGACCACGAGCTGGCTTGGTACGCGCCGCAGGAGCTGCCGTTCCTGCTCGAGCTGCTCTGAGTTGTCCACAGGCGGGAAGGCCTGTGGACAACCTGCCTAGCCCACCTCGCCCGGCGCCGGCGCCTGGACGTCCAACCGGGGAGAACACAGCGGCTCCCCCGAACCCGTTCGAGGGAGCCGCTTGCTACTCACCGTCGCCCGGTCAGCGACCGGCCTTCTTCATCAGCTCGCCGAGGTCGACGACCTGCTCGGCGGGCGGGGCCGCCACGTCGACCTGGGTGCCCCAGTCGCTGTACTTCATGGTGAACTTCGAGTCACCCGCGCCCGGCGCACCCAGCGCCTGCATCATCGGGCCTTGGTCCATGGTGACCTGCACCGGCAGATTGCCCTTGTTCAGCCACAGCTCGGCCGGGAGCTTGATGTCCTTGCCCTTGAGCATCTCGGTGATCTTGTCGCGCGCGGCGGCCGGGGCCTGGCCGGCGAACTGGTCGACCGCCTTGGCGACGTCGAGCTCGACCTTGTAGTGGTTGACCTGCTCGCCGTTCAGCTCGGTCTGGTCGGACGAGATGATCCGGCCCGCCTTCGAGATCTGGTCGAGCATCTTGCTCGGGTCGCTCTGCTCGGCCGACTGCGACAGCGCGCCGCCCAGCGCCTGCGAGATCGGGTCGGTGCCGTCGGTCGAGATCTTCGCCCACGCCTTGTCGGTGCGCATCTGCTTCTGCTGGTCGGCGGGCAGCTTGATGTACATGACCTTGTCGACCATGCGCATTTCCGTGGTCTGGCCGGCCGCGGTGCTGGTCATCGAGAACTTGGTGTTCGCACCGTCGAAGGCCATCGCGCCGGTGGCGCTGAGGGTCTGCCCGGCCACCGAGCCCTCCATGGTGAACTTCGCCGACTTGGACTGCTCGGTCCCCTGCTTGGACGCCGACGCCAGCTGGATCGCGTCGGTGAACGGCGAAGCGAGGCCGCTGCCGCCGTTCGACTGGGACTGGCCGTTCGCGGCGGCGGGCTCGGCGGTGCCGGTGGTGGCATTGCCGCTGCACGCCGTCAGCGTGAGCACCAGTGCGGCACCCGCCGCGACCAGGGTGGTCTTGCGCATTGAGTTCCCCTCGGGAGTCGGATCTTCCCCTCGGCATATCGCCTGATCGGGTGATTGGTTACCGATGTGACGGTGACGGCCCGGCCCTGGTTCCCGGTTGCCTCAGGACTCCGTGTCGCGGGTCACTTCGTGGCCGCCGCGGGAGGCCAGCAGGCGCCGCAGCGACGCGAGCCGCTCGGCGCCCGCCTTGCCGTCGGTGACGACGTCGTCGAGCGCGCAGCCCGGGTCTTCCGGCGGCCCCAGGTGCCCGCAGCCCGACGGGCACTCCTCGGCGGCTTCGGCGAACTCCTCGAAGGCGTCGACGATGTGGTCGGCGGTGACGTGGGCCAGCCCGAACGACCGCACGCCGGGCGTGTCGATCACCCAGCCGCCGTCCGGCAGCGGCAGCGCCACCGCGGCGACGGACGTGTGCCGCCCCTTGCCGACCCCGCTCACCACGCCGACGGCCAGGTCGGCGTTCGGCACCAGGCGGTTGACCAGTGTCGACTTACCGACACCGGAGTGTCCGACCAGCGCCGTCACGCGGTCCTTCAGCATCTCGGCGAGGCCTTCGGGTTCCTCGTCGTGGCGGGTCACGATCGCCGGGATGTCGAGGCCCGCGTACCCCGCGAGGAGCTCGTCCGGGCTGGCCAGGTCGGCCTTCGTCAGGCACAGCACCGGTTCGACGCCGCCCGCGTAGCAGGCGACGAGACAGCGGTCGATGAACCCGGTGCGCGGCGGCGGGTCGGCCAGCGCGGTGACGATCAGCAGGCGCTCGGCGTTGGCGACGACGAGCCGCTCGAACGGGTCGGTGTCGTCGGCCGTGCGCAGCAGGGAGCTGGTGCGCTCGTCGACGCGGATGATGCGCGCGAGGGTGTCCGGCTTGCCGGAGACGTCGCCGACGACCCCGACCCGGTCACCGACCACGACCGGCGTGCGGCCCATCTCGCGGGCCCGCATCGTGGTGATCACCCGTCCGGGATCGGCGTCGATCGCGCAGGTCCAGCGGCCGCGGTCCTTGCCGATCACCATGGCGGTGACGGCGTCGGCGTGCTCGGGACGGCGCTTGCTGCGAGGCCTGGTGCCCTTGCCGGGGCGCACCCGGACGTCGGACTCGTCGAGCTTGCTCCAGTCGTTGCGCGCCAAACTGTCCTCCTCCCGTGCGCCGGTGCCCCCGAATGATCCCATGCCGCTCGCCACAGCCCTGGCCTGCGTGTAACGATGGCGTCCCGGACATATCCGGTACGAGGAGGTTGGCGATGTGCGGCCGTTATGCCGCCACCAAGGACCCGGCGAAGCTGATCGAAGAGTTCGACGCGATCGACCTCACCGAGGGTCGCGCGCGGGTGGACCACAACGTGGCGCCGACGAAGAACGTGGTCACCGTCGTGCAGCGGCACCCGCGTGACGAAGAAGGCCAGGTCCTCGAGGACGAGCCCGCCGAGCGCTCACTGCGGATGATGAAGTGGGGCCTGGTGCCGTTCTGGGCCAAGGACCCGTCGGTCGGCTCGCGGATGATCAACACCCGCGCCGAGACGGCCGCCGAGAAACCCGCCTTCCGCCGCGCGCTGACGTCGCGCCGCTGCCTGGTGCCCGCCGACGGCTGGTTCGAATGGCGCCGCACCGGCAAGGAGAAGGAGCCGTTCTACATGACCGCACCCGACGACTCGTCGATCGCGTTCGGCGGCATTTGGGAGAGCTGGCGGCCGAAGGACGACGACAACGCCCAGCCGCTGATCACCTTCTCGATCATCACCACCGACGCCGCCGGGCAGCTCACCGACATCCACCACCGGATGCCGCTGATCGTGCCGGAGTCACACTGGGACGGCTGGCTCGACCCGGACCGCGAAGACGTCACCGATCTGCTGGTGCCCACGCCCGACGACATCGTTTCGGCGCTGGAGCTGCGGCCGATCTCGAGCCTGGTCAACAACGTCCGCAACAACGGGCCCGAACTGCTGGAGCGCGTCGACCAGCGGCAGCAGCTCGAGGACGAGGCCGCGCTGTTCGACGTGCCGAAGTCATGACCGCCCTCGAGATCGACACCGCGTACGGCCCGGCCCGGGTCTACCTGCACTGCGCCGAGGAGGGCGAGGCCGTGCTGATGCTCGGCCACGGCGCGGGTGGCGGGCTCGGCGCGAAGGACCTGGTCGCGGTGACCAGGGCGGCGCAGGCGGCGGGCGTGCACGTCGCGCTGATCGAGCAGCCGTACCGAGTGGCGGGGCGCCGCTCGCCGGCCCCGGCGAACCAGCTGGACACGGCGTGGCTGACGATCGTGGACGACCTGTCGGCACGCTTCGACGGTCTGCCGTTCGTGTTTGGCGGCCGGTCATCGGGCGCACGGGTGGCCTGCCGCACGGCGGCGGCCGGGCAGGCGGTGGCGGTGCTCTGCCTGGCGTTCCCCGAGCACCCGCCGGGCAGGCCGGAGAAGACGCGCCAGCCGGAACTGGACGCGGTCGAGGTGCCGGTGCTGGTGGTCCAGGGCGAGCGCGACCCGTTCGGGCGGCCGAAGGCGGGGCCGCACCACGAGATCGTGCTGGTGGACGGGGACCACAACCTGGGCAAGGACCTGGAGACGGTGTCACGGGCGGCGACGGAGTGGCTGTCGCGGGTGCTGCGCCCGCTCGCCTGAGCCGCTTTGTCAGCGGCTGGCGCTCCAGGTCAGGCCGCGATCGGCGCCACCACAGCGCCGGTGAGCCGGATCAGGTCGGCCGGTGCCAGCTCCACCTCAAGGCCCCTCCGCCCGGCCGAACAAAACACCGTGTCGAACTTCTCCGCGGACGCGTCGATCACCACCGGCAGCCGGCTCCGGTGTCCCAGCGGGGAAATCCCGCCCAGCACGTATCCCGTCGCCCGCTGGGCCGCCGCCGGGTCGGCCATCTTCGCCTTCTTGCCGCCCGCCGCGGCCGCCAGTGCCTTCAGGTCAAGTTGGCCGGTGACCGGGACCACGCCGACCGTGAGCTTGCCGTCGACCTCGGCGACCAGCGTCTTGAACACCTGGGCCCGGTCCAGTCCGAGCGCCTCCACGGCCTCCAGCCCGTACGACTCCGCGCGCGGGTCGTGGTCGTAGGTGTGGAGCGTGTGCGCCACCTTCTGCTTGGTCAGAACCGCGGTCGCCGGGGTGCCCTTGCCAGCCATGGCACGGAAGTCTAGGGAATGCCCGGTACCGCCGATCGGTTGTATCGGGCGTGACCACAACGCTCGCTAACCCACGCTCTCGCAGCCGTCGCCGCACGCTGGCACCGGCGAACCCCGGCGTGCCCGGCCCCCGCGTAAACTCGGGTCCGCCGTATGCGCGTACGCGCATCGACGCCGAGCGGGAAGGGAACGGTTTGCCGAGCACGCAGAACTCAGCGCCGGAAGAAGCGACGGAGGCCGAGCGCGCCGAGCGCTTCGAGCGGGACGCGATGCCGCTGCTCGACCAGCTGTACTCGGCCGCGATGCGGATGACCCGCAACCCCGCCGATGCCGAGGACCTGGTCCAGGAGACCTATCTGAAGGCGTACGCCGCCTTCGCGTCGTTCAAGGCGGGCACGAACCTCAAAGCGTGGATGTACCGCATCCTGACCAACACCTACATCAACGGCTACCGCAAGCGGCAGCGGCAGCCGGTGCAGCAGCCCACCGAGGAGATCACGGACTGGCAGATCGCCAAGGCCGAGGCGCACACCTCGAGCGGGCTGCGGTCGGCCGAGGTCGAGGCGATGGACAACCTGCCCGACACCGACGTCAAGGCCGCCCTGCAGAAGCTGCCCGAGGAGTTCCGGCTGGCCGTCTACCTGGCCGACGTCGAGGGCTTCGCGTACAAGGAGATCGCCGAGATCATGGACACGCCCATCGGCACCGTGATGTCCCGCCTGCACCGCGGCCGCGCCCAGCTGCGCGACCTGCTCGCCGACGTCGCGCGGGAGCGCGGCTTCATCCGGGGTGCCAAGGAGGAGGTGGCCGGGCGATGAGCGACATGTGCGAGGGCGCGTCCGACAAGGTCCGCTGCGAAGAGGCGCTCGCCGACATCTACCTGCTCCTCGACCGGGAGTGCACCGCGGAGCGCGATGCCGCGTTGCGCAAGCACATCGAGGACTGCCCGCCGTGCCTCGAGGAGTACGGCATCGACGAGCACATCAAGCAGCTGCTGGCCCGCAAGTGCGGCGGCGACCACGCCCCGGCCGAGCTGAAGAGCCGGCTGCGCGCGTCGATCCGCCAGACCGTCGCCTCGCGCGGCGGCGTCACGGTGGAGCGCACCGAGATCACCCTCGAGCAGCGTTCCGAGTAGTGCCCGAGCACGACGAAGGCCCCCACGCGAGTGCGCGGGGGCCTTCGTCATGCCGGACGCCGGAATCAGGCGTTGGGCTTCTTGCCGTGGTTCGCGCCGTTCTTCTTCCGGTCGCGACGCTTGCGGGCGCGCTTCGACATGTTCACTCCTCGTCGTCAAAAGTGGCCACGGCCGCGGCGCTGGCGCCTGCCGGGCTGGGTCAACCACTCAAGTGTGTCATGACCTCCCGTTCTGGTTGGATGGGGTGGTCGGGGCGGAGTACGAGGAGGGTGTCCATGGCCGAGATCAGGGCCAACGTGGCCGGGATGGCCGGGTAACGCCGTGTCCACGCTCGCCGAACTGCTCGCCGACAACACCGGCCTCCCCGGGGAGGCGGCGGATCACCTGCAGACCGTCGTCGCCGAGTGGCAGCTGCTGGCCGACCTGTCCTTCGCGGACTTCCTGCTCTGGGTCCCGGTGACCGAGGACCTGCAACCGGACGGCGGCGACTTCGTCTGCGTCGCGCACGCGCGGCCGACGACGGCGCCCACCGCGCACCCGGAGGACGTCGTCGGCACCCGGTTCACGGTGGACGAGCACCCGCAGCTGGCGAAGGCCATGCGCGAGGTGCGGATCTGCCGCGAGGAGGACCCGCACTGGTACCGCGACCTGCCGATGCGGCGCGAGGCGATCCCGGTGCGGTTCCACGACGACGTCGTCGCGGTGATGAGCCGCGAGACGAACCTGGCCGCGCCGCGGGTGCCCAGCCCGCTGGAGATCGCGTACCTGGGCAGCGCCGGCGACCTCTGCCAGATGATCGTCGACGGCACGTTCCCGCCGAGCGGCACCAACGCGACCGACACGCACACGTCCCCGCGGGTCGGCGACGGGCTGATCCGGCTCGACTCGAGCGGCACGGTGGTGTTCGCCAGCCCGAACGGGCTGTCCGCCTACCACCGGATGGGGCACGAGTCCGACCTGGTCGGCACCCGGCTGGCGCCGCTGACGCGGTCGCTGATCCGCGACCCGTTCGACGCGACCGAGGTGTCCCACCGGATCATCGAGGCCCTCGACGGGAAGCCGTCGAGCCGGACGGAGGCCGATTCGCGACGCGGCGCCGTGGTGCTGTTCCGCGCGCTGCCGCTGCGGCCGGCCGGACAGGCGGCGGGCGCGCTGGTGCTCGTCCGCGACGTCACCGAGGTCAAACGGCGTGACCGCGCGTTGCTGTCGAAGGACGCCACGATCCGTGAGATCCATCATCGGGTGAAGAACAACCTGCAGACGGTGGCGGCGCTGCTGCGCCTCCAGTCCCGGCGGACGACGTCGGAGGAGGCGCGGCTCGCGCTCGCCGAGTCGGTGCGCCGGGTGACGTCGATCGCGCTGGTGCACGAGGCGCTGTCGATCTCCGTGGACGAGCGCGTCGACCTCGACAAGCTGCTCGACAACGTGCTGCCGATGGTCGGCGAGGTCGCCACGGCGGAGTCGCAGGTCGGGCTGTCGCGGAAGGGCTCGTTCGGGGTGGTGGTCGCGGAGATCGCGACGCCGCTGGTGATGGTGCTGGCCGAACTGGTGCAGAACGCGATCGAGCACGCCTTCCCGGCTGGCCGGTCGGGCAAGGTCGAGCTGGTCGTCGAGCGCTCGGCCCGCTGGCTGGACGTCGTCATCCGCGACAACGGGCGTGGCCTGCCGTCGGGGTTCTCGCTGGAGCGTTCGGACGGCCTGGGTCTGCAGATCGTGCGGACACTGGTGGAGTCCGAGCTGCGGGGCTCGCTGTCGCTGCGGAAGGTGCACGTGGAGGCGTCTTCGCCCCGGGCGTCGGGGACGGAAGCCGCGCTGCGCATCCCGCTCTCGCGCCGGCTCTGACCGGCTTCGCCGTACCTGGGCGGTCGGTTCGCGTACTCAAGCGGTCGGTTCGCGTGACTGGGCGGGCATCGCGCGTGATTGGAGGGGCATCACGCGTGATTGGACGGGTGACACGATGAAGGCCCGGCACCAGGTGCGTGGTGCCGGGCCGTTCAGCGCTTCGCGGGATGACTTGAAGTCCCGGTGAGGTTTCACCGCACCCGTCGCCGGGTGGTTTCGCCCCACTTGTTAAGCTCGAACCGGGTAGGTGTCACCCCAGACGACGTGGACACAGCAGTGCCCGCCGGGAGGAATTTCCTTCTCGGTTCTGGTGCTTCTATGTGAAACTTCAGGCGTTGGTACGCGTGCCGATGTGCGTACGGCGGCGCTTGAGCGCGCGTCGCTCGTCTTCGCTCATGCCGCCCCACACGCCCGCGTCCTGGCCGCTGGCCAGAGCCCAGGCCAAGCAGTCGGAAGCGACGGTGCAGCGGTGGCACACGGCCTTCGCCTGAGCTACCTGCGACAGAGCAGGACCGCTGGTTCCCACCGGGAAGAACAGCTCGGGGTCCTCGTCTCGGCAGGCCGCGTCGTGGCGCCAGTCCATGTTCGTGAGCTCCTTCATATGGCGCGGAAAGGCCGCGCCACAGTCGTCATGGCGGTCGTTGTTTTGGGTGCTTGTGAATGCTTTCACGAAGCACCGCTTTCGACAAGGGTTTCTTGAAGATCGGTGAGTCAGCTCACCCGGCCGAGCGACGCGTCTGACCTGCGGTTTCTCTCCGAATCGGCCATCCGAAGGGAAGGTTGATGCGGTGAGTGGAGGCTCTGCGTCGACGAACGGCAGATGGCACTTTGCCGCAGGCGATCAGCGGTCCCATCGTCACGTAATCACTCTGAGTGCATCGGGGACGCTGAAAAACTCCACCCTGGTTCGCTGGCCGACGAGGTCGCCGTCCACCTGGAAGTTTACCGGTTCAGCTGCGTCGATGCGGATCATCGGCAGGTCATCGTGACGCACGAGACGTCGGCCGCGTTGGTTGCTCTTCGTGGCCAAAGCATGGCGTACATGCTTGAACACGGTGGGCAACGTCAGACCGCTCAACGCGAACAAGCCCAATCCCGTCTCGAACGAGCAACCCGGATTGAGGTGGATCGCACGCTCGCCCAGGTAGCTCCACGGGTCGGTGTTGGACACGAAAGCGGTCACCGCCTCGGCGGGTTCCTCGCCCGGGATGCGGATCGTCAAGGCCGGCCGGCCCAGCGGCGGCCGGAAGTAGGAGCGGACGGCGGCCCGCAGGTACAGCCCGGCGGTGGTCTGCTTGCCGCGGCGCTTCGCGACCCGGCCGACGACGTCGGCGTCCCAGCCGAGGCCGGCGTTGAAGGTGAACCAGTGGCCGTCGGCCAGTCCGAGCCCGACCCGGCGCGAGCGGTCGTTCTCCAGCGCGTTGAGCAGCTGGTGGGTGGCCTCGACGGGGTCCGCGGAGATGCCGAGGGCGCGCGCGAACACGTTGGCCGAGCCGCCGGGCACGACGCCCAGCGCGGGCACCGGCCCGATTTCAGTGGGGTCACCGTGGGTCCGCGAAGTCCCGGACGTCACCGCGGCGTCGGCCAGCAGGCCGTTGACGACCTCGTTGACCGTGCCATCGCCGCCGTGCGCCACGACCAGGTCGATCCCGTCCCGCGCGGCCGAGCGCGCGATGGCCCTCGCGTGGCCGCGGTAGTCCGTTTCGACCACGTCGAGCTTGACCTGGCTGGCGAGCGCGTGCGCCAGCACGTCCCGGCCACCGGCGGTGGTCGAGGTGGCCTGGGGGTTCACGACGAGGATTGCACGCACCACCGCAGGGTAAGTGACTTCCGGCGGCCCGAGAACCTTCCGGCGTCGCATGGTGACGGGCGCAACCCTGGGAACAGCATCTTCGAGACCCTGTGCCGGGCGGCCTCCTTCACACCACGAGTGTCCGCTCGTCGTGACAAGTGCACCCGGGCCGACCGCCCGCTCATCGACGACACCTGAATCTTCGACGCCCGGGCGGTCCCGCGAAAACGGCCGACCGGGTGGCATACGATCAAAAGAGCTCACGCACGGTGACTCGCCCTGGTCGAGTCCACTGTGCTCTCGCAAAGCGCCTCGAAAGCCCGTCCGGAAGGCTGTCGCAGTGAAGCTCTCGCCCGCGCCCCGCGAGGTCCGGCTGGCCGGCGCCGTCACCGCGGTGCCGTCGCTCGCCCTGCTCGTGTTCGGGGTGATCGTGCTGGTGAACGGCCTGCGGGAACCGGCGCAGCCGGGCAACAACGTCTTCGTCGAGTCGGGCACGTTCATCGTGGTGGCGCTGGCGTTCCTGGCGGCCTCGGCGGGACTGGTCCTCGGCCACACGTGGGCGCGCTCGCCCGGCGTGGTGATCGCGCTGATCGTGATCGGGCTCGGCTGGTACCTGCTCGGCCCGTCCGGCGAGCCGGCCTGGGGCGTGCCGATCGCGCTGTTCGGCATCGCCACGCTGGTGCTGTTGTTCCGCCGTCCGTCCCGCGCCTGGGCGCTGGGCCTGCGCGAGGGCGAGACCGAAACGGAGGCCGCCGAACGCGGTGGGCTCGCCGGCCGCCGCGCCGAGCGCGAAGGCCACGAAGAAGACTGAATCCGGATTTCGCGTGATCAGGCCCGTAACTCGCGTGATCGGAGCCGTAACTCGCGAGATCCGGCGGCAATCACGCCGGATCCGGCCTCGATCACGCGAGATCCGGCTCTGATCACGCGAGTTACGCCTGTTCGGCGAGGGCTCGCAGGGGTGCGTCGGTGAGCCGGTTGACGGTCCACTCGTCCATCGCCACCGCGCCGAGGGCCTTGTAGAACTCCGTGGCCGGATTCCAGTCCAGCACCGACCACTCGAGCCGCGCGTAGCCGTTCGCGACGCATTCGGCCGCGAGGGCCGCCAGCAGCGCCTTCCCCAGGCCCGACCCACGCTGCGAGGCGCGGACGAACAGGTCCTCGAGGTAGATCCCGTGCACGCCGCGCCAGGTCGAGTAGTTGAGGAACCAGACGGCGAAGCCGACGACCTCGCCGTCCACTTCGGCCACGTGCCCGAACAGCTTCGGCGCCGCTCCGAACAGAGCCTCGTGCAACTGCGAAGTCGTCAGGTGGCACTCGTCCGGCGCGCGCTCGTACTCGGCGAGTTCGTACGCCAGCTGGACGGCGGCCTCGACGTCGTCGGGCCGGATCCGGCGGATGCGGTCGTCGGGCACGTCAGTCCTCCAGTGCGGGCAGCAGGTTGAGGTGTTCGATCTGCGGTTCGCCGCGCTCGTCGCCGAGTACCGCGATCCCGGCCGCGTCCAGTCCGAAGTGGACTCCGGAGGTGGCGGGCAGGCCGAGCCAGCGGGCCACCAGCACCCGGCTGAAGTGCCCGTGCCCGACGAGGATCACGTCACCGGCTTCGATGTCGCGGCGAGCGCGCTCCAGGACCTTGTCCGCGCGGTCGGACACCTCTGCGGCGCTCTCGCCGCCGGGGATCGGGTGGGTCCAGACCGTCCACCCCGGCACGGTTTCCCGGATCTTCGGCGTGGTGATGCCCTCGTAGTCGCCGTAGTCCCACTCGGAGAGGTCCTCGGTGACTTCGTCGACGCGCAGGCCGGCCAGCGCCGCCGTGCGGAGCGCCCGTTCGCGGGGGCTCGACAGCACCAGCGACGGCCCGCCGACCAGGCTCCGGAGCGTGCCGCCCGCGGCGAGCGCCTGGCCTTCCCCGGCCGGGGTCAGCGGGATGTTCGTGCGGCCCGTGTGCCGCCCGTTCATCGACCATTCGGTCTGTCCGTGCCGGAGGAGGAAGAGACGGTTGGCCACGCCGCCGAATATATCCGTGGTTTGCGCCCCGGCGGGTCGTCTGCTTAGCTACTGAACGGTAGCTTAGCTCGAGGAGACGCCCATGCCGGAGACGCCGACGTACGCGCTGTGGCGCAAGCTGGCCGGGAAGCCCGGCGGGAAACAGCTGTTCAGCGCCGGGATCTGCCTGCGCGTGCCCTACTTCCGCACGGTGCTGCCCTCGGTGCGCGAGCTGCGGCCAGGCCACTGCGAGGTGACCGCGCCGAAGTGGTGGGGTGTTCACAACCACATCCGCACGTTCCACGCGATCGCCGCCTGCAACCTCGCCGAACTCGCGATGGGCATGCTCGCCGAGGCGACGATCCCGCCGACGCACCGCTGGCTGCCGAAGGGCATGAACGTCCAGTACGTCGCGAAAGCCGAGACGGGCCTGCGCGCGGTGGCGGCGCTGCCCGAACTGCCGGAGTTCGGCGACGAAGGTTTCGAGCTCGAAGTCCCGGTGACCATTTCGGACACGAACGGCAGGCCCGTGGTCACCGGGACGATCATCATCTGGGTGACGCCGAAGAAGCGTTAGAGCTGCTTGTACCGCACGTACGTCGTCTGGTGGAACGTGTTCTCACCGGACGGCGACGGCAGGCCGAGCCGCCGGTCGACGAGCTTGCCGAGCGCGCCGCAGCCCTGCGTGGCCGGGAGTGCGAGATCCGGGTCCACGACGCCGAAGTGCATGGTCGGCGGGTTCTTGGAGAGCACCGTCGGCGGCACGGCCGGGTCGTCGTGGACCACGGTGTGCAGCGGCGCCGACGCTGTGCCGATGCTGCATTCCTTGCCCAGCAACGGATGCCGGAGCGCCGCGTAGACGTCGAGCTCGCCCCGGCGCGAGGCGTTGCCCTGGAAGTCCGAGTAGCCGCCGTAGCGCAGCTGGAGCGTCGTGCCGGCCAGGCCGGGGACGCGCACCGGCGCGTGCCGCAGTGTGCCGAACGCCTGCGCGTACTGGCCGTTCACCCGGCCTTCGCTGAACGTCAGCCGCAGTTCGCCGAGCGGGATCTCCCGGCCGTGGATCGTCAGTTTCCCTTGGGAGACAAAGGCTTCGCAGCGCCAGGTGCCCGGGTCGGCGTTCGGCGGCGGCGCCGGGCAGGCGGTGAAGTCGAACGTCGGGAGTTCGTCGGCGGACGCGGCCCCCGGCGTCAGCGCCAGTGCGGCCGCGGCGACCCCGGCCGCGGCCAGTGCGAGGAGTTTCATGGCCGTCAGCCTGCTCGGACGGCCGACGCGGGACATCCGGGATCGCCCCCAGGGGAGACCCGAAATTTCGCGACCGGTGAACCACGGTCAACGGCCGAGCTTTGCCAGCGACGCGACGAAGCCGTCGTCCGCGCTCGAGAAGAATTCGGCGTCCGCGGCCTCGACGTCCTTCAACGCCTTCGCGACCAGCTCCAGGCCGGCCGGGGTGACCTCCAGGCGCTTCGCGCGGGCGTCCACCGGGTCGTCGGTCCGGTCCAGCAGGCCGCGTTCGGCGAGCTTGCGGACGACCTGGCTGGTCATCATCGTGTCCGTGCCGGCCTGGTCGGCGAGCTGCCGCTGGGTCGGTGGCTCCCCTGAGCGGGTGAGCCACCACGTGGTCGTCAGCAGCACGAACTGGACGTGCGTGAGGTCGTGCGGGGCCAGTGCGGCCCGCATCGCCCGCTGCCAGGCCAGTGTCACGCGCCACAGCAGGAAGCCGGGGCTGCGCTCGGGGCCGGGCAGGCGGGACTCCGGGGCGGTCATACCCGCGAGGATGCTGTGACATCCGGGGGCTCCGGCACCCGGTCCCCCGAAAGAGTTGCCTCAGCGAGCCGCGCCAGCGCGCGCATGGCGTCCGGGGTGTCCTCGGTGACCTGCGGGCCGAAGCCGTCGGGACCGTCGATGGTGACGCGGTAGATGATCCGCGTGCCGCCGTCGACGTCCGCCAGCACGTGCTCGAACCGCAGGTGCGCGTCCGGCAGCCGGGTCTCGTCGGTGAAGCTCCGGCCCTCGGTGACCTCGGTGAGGGTGAACGGGATCGGCGGCATGCCGTCCATGGTCATCGTGCCGCTGGTGCCGACGGTGAAGGAGCCGTCGAGGACCACCGACCGGACACCCGCGTCCCACTCGGGCCAGCGGCCGGTGTCGGCCCACAGCGGCCAGATCGCGGCAGCCGGGGCGGCGGAGATCTCGCTGTGCTCGTACTCGTAAAGTGTCATGCAAGCAGACTATATGCACGCTTACTAACTGCGCAAGCAGCCTGATGGCCGCAGATCGGTCAGTTGGCGGAGCGCAGCTTGTCGTAGTACGCGACGCAGTCGTCGTACGCCGGGAGCAAGCCTTGTTCCCGGGCTTCGGCCAGCGTGGGGGCGTCGCGGTCCTTGTCGGACAGGATCGGCTCGATGTCCGCGGGCCACGGCAGGTCCAGGGCCGGGTCGAGCGGGGTGATGCCGTGCTCGCCCGACGGGTTGTACGGCTCGGAGCAGAGGTAGGCCATCGCCGTGTCGTCTTCGAGCGCGACGAAGCCGTGACCGAGACCCTCGGCCAGGTACACGGCGCGGTACTCGCGCGCGTCGAGCCGGACGGCGTCCCAGGCGCCGAAGGTTGGCGATCCGACGCGGAGGTCGACGACGACGTCGAGCAGCGAGCCGCGCGGGCAGTAGACGTACTTCGCCTGACCGGGTGGTGTGTCGGCGAAGTGGATGCCGCGGATCGTGCCGCGCCGGGACACGCTGTGGTTCGACTGGCCGACCCGCAGCGGGTGACCGGCTGCCTCCTGGAAGGTCGCCTCCTGGAACGGGGCGACGAACAGGCCCCGGTCGTCGGAGAACGCCCGGGGGAGGAACTCGTAGGCATCCGGGATGCTCAGCCGGCGGAATTGCATGGCATCACCTTATCGGGCGCCAACAAAACCGAACGGACGTCTTGGGAATTGGGGTCAAACGGTAGGGGTGTGACATCAACCGCACCGAGGGGTCGCGGTCGCGGGCGAACCTGTCACAATGAACGAACCGCCGCGTCCGCGGCCATCGCCAGACCCACGGCATCGATGGCCGACGTGACGCCTCGCCGACAGGCCGGCGCTACCGCGCTGGGCTGCCGTGCCGGAGGAAGCCCCACGGTTTTCCGTGCTGCCGTGGTCCCCCCGCTCGCAGGCCCAGGAGAAATTCCAGTGACACACGTTCGAACCGCGAGTTCCGTCATTCCCACTGGGGGAATGACGGAAACGACGACAGGAAACCCCATGGACGACCCCACCGGCACTGTTGCGCCGGTCACCGACGAAGAGATCTTCACCGGGCACGAGGGTGGCAAGCTCTCGGTGGCGGCCACCCGCCCGATTTCGAGCGCGCGTGACCTTTCGATCGCGTACACCCCGGGGGTGGCGAAGGTGAGCCGCGCGATCGCCGAGGACGCGGCCAAGGCCAAGCGGTACACGTGGGCGGACCGGCTGGTCGTCGTGGTGAGCGACGGGACGGCGGTGCTCGGCCTCGGCGACATCGGCGCCAGCGCGTCGCTGCCGGTCATGGAGGGCAAGTCGGTGCTCTTCAAGACCTTCGGCGGGCTCGACTCGATCCCGCTGGTGCTGGACACCACCGACGTCGACGAGATCGTCGAGACACTGGTGCGGCTGCGGCCCTCCTACGGGGCGGTCAACCTGGAGGACATCTCCGCGCCGCGCTGCTTCGAGCTGGAGGACAAGCTCAAGGAAGCGCTGGACTGCCCGGTCATGCACGACGACCAGCACGGCACGGCGATCGTCACGCTGGCCGCCCTGCGCGGCGCCAACCTGGTGCTGGACCGGGCGATCGCCGACCAGCGCGTGGTCGTCTCCGGGGCCGGCGCGGCCGGCGTCGCCTGCGCCCGGATCCTCCAGGAGGCCGGCATCGGCGACGTCACCGTGCTCGACTCGCGCGGCATCATCCACCCGGACCGGGACGGCCTGAACCCGGTCAAGGCGCGGCTGGCTTCGACGACGAACAAGGCCGGGTTGACAGGCGGGCTCGCCGAAGCGCTGGAAGGCGCGGACGTGTTCCTCGGCCTGTCCGGCGCGACGATCGACGAGTCGCTGCTGGGCCGGATGGCGGGCGGCGGCATCGTGTTCGCCCTGTCCAACCCGGACCCGGAGGTGCACCCGGTCGCGGCGGCGCGCTACGCGTCGATCGTGGCCACCGGGCGCAGCGACTTCCCGAACCAGATCAACAACGTGCTGGCGTTCCCCGGCGTGTTCCGCGGCGCGCTGGACTCCGGCGCCCGGGCGATCACGGAGGGCATGAAGCTGGCGGCCGCCGAGGCGATCGTGTCGGTGGCGATGGACGACCTGGCCGCGGACCGGATCGTCCCGAGCCCGCTCGATCCGCGCGTGGCCCCCGAGGTCGCGGCGGCGGTGGCGAAGGCCGCGGAAGCCGACGGCGTCACGGCCTGACCCATGCGCCCCAATGTGGCGTTCGGTGCGTGCAACGCACCCCTACGCACGCACACGCAGGTCTCGTACCTGCGCGACATCTCGCCGGTCAGCTTCGCCGCCTACGACGGCACCTCGGTCGACATGCGCTCGGCCG
>NZ_JBFBBN010000015.1:0-179244 GCF_040682715.1 Amycolatopsis sp. NPDC051128
GGTCCGATGGAGAAGGTCGCGGACATCGCTTCCGACATCGGCGAGTACATCCGCCAGCAGCGCAACACCGCGAAGATCTCGTTGCGCCAGCTGTCTCCTCCCTCTGTACCCCCGGTGTTCGCCCCTCCCCCGATGGAGAGGCGAACGTCCTATTCCTCGGCCAGCGGCTCCGCCTGGACCCGCTTCAGCGCGGGTGTGCAGACCGACGCGCCGAGCAGGGCCACCCCGACCCCGAGCACGACCGGCGCCAGCAGCCACGGGCTGAGCACGATGCCCCGCGCGTCGACCATGCTGTACAGCCCAACACCGACGAGGACCCCGACGATTCCCGCGCCGATGGTGGCGACCAGTGCCGGCAGCGCGGCTTCCATCCGCAACGCCCTCGCCAGCACCCGCACCGGCGTGCCCGCGGCCATCAGCGCCCCGAAGGTGCGGCGGCGGTCCATCACCGAGCCGGCGGTCGCCACCGCGGCGCTGCAGCCGGCCAGGATCCCCGCGGCGAGCAGCCCGATCACCGTGACCCGGCGCAGGTCGCCGAGCTCGGTCTGCTGGTTGTACAGGTACTGGTCGCGGCTGCCGATCTCCGCGCCCGCCGCCGGCCCGGCCAGCGCCGTCCGGACGATCTCGCGGTTCGCGTCGGTGGTCGGCGCGACCACGGTGTAGTCCGTCGGCACGAGCCCGGCCGGCAGCGCGGCCGGATCGATGATCAGCGTGCCCGACAGGTCCGAATCACGGGGGTGCACGGCTTCCACCCGCGTCCCGGACTTCGCGGCCACCGCCGGCCCGTCCCACGCGGTGGCGAACTTGTACTCCGCCAGGTCGAGCGCCGTGTCGCCGAAGACGGCCGGGCCGCCCGTGCAGTTCTCCGGCGTGAGCCCGTAGCGGGTCAGCTTGACCGCGTCGGCGCAGTTCATCACCAGTGCCCGGTGGCCGTACCGGTTGGGCTCCTGGCCCTTGACGAGGTAGACCTCGCCGACCGCGACCGCCTTCTCGTTCTGGCCGTACTTCTGGAGAGAGGCGTTGGCCTGGTCGACGATCTGGCCCGAGTGCGGGGCATCGGTGTCGACGTAGAGCACGGAGTCGGCGAACGACCGGCCACCGCCCACCATCGATTCGAACGTCGGCAGCAGCGTCAGCGCCATCGACCCGGCGAACACCGCCAGCACGATCCCGGCGGACGCGCGGTAGGCGCCCTTCGGGTCGTCACGCAGACGGCGGCCGGCGAGCAGCGCGGACGGGCGCCGCCAGATCCGGACGAACGTGCCGCCGACCGCCGATGTCACCCACGGCCCCACGATCGCGGCCGAGGCGACCAGCAGGAACAGCCCCACCATGACCAGCCCGATGCCGCCGGTCTCCTTCACCGTCGTCACCGCGACGAGGAAGAACAGCCCGGCCGCGGGCAGCGCGAGCAGACGCCACCAGCGCAGCGGCTTCTTCGTGTGGCCGCCGGTCGCGAACAGCGGGTTCTTGAGCACGCGGCGCAAGCCGAGCACGCCGGCCAGGACCACGAGCACCGGGATGGCCACGACGATGAACACCGTCAGGCCGATCGGCAGCGCGAAGTCGGACGCCAGCCAGGTGCCCCCGGCCCACGGGACGAACGACGCGAGGCCGTGCAGCGCCGGGCTGATCAGCAGCCCGAGCAGCGCTCCGATGCCCGCCGACAACGTCGTTTCGGCGGCCACCATGTTCGTGACCTGCCCGGGCGTCGCCCCGGCCAGCCGGATCGCGGCGAGCCGCCGCTCCCGCCGGGCCGCGGTCAGCCGCGCCGACGACGCGACCAGCACCAGGCTCGGCACCAGCAGCACGATGATCCCGACCCAGGACAGCAGCATGAGCAGGGCGTCCGGGCTCGCCTTCCCGCTCGGGAAGCCCGCCACCTTGTCGGCGTTCTGCGGCATCGCGTCCGGCGTGTGCCCGGTCAGCGCGACGAGCTGCTCCGGGAACCGGAGGCCGGTTTCGCCGAGCGCGCCGACGGGCTTGCCGAACCGGTCGCCGAGCTGCGCGGCCGGATTGGCCTGCAGGAGCCGGCCGAGCGCGGACGACACGACGGTCTCGCCCGGCCCGGGCAGCTGCGGCACGCCCGGCGGCAGCTGGATCGACCCGGGCGTGGCGCCGGGAGCCAGCGCGACGTCGACGCGGACGATCTGCTTGCCGTCGAAGTAGTCCCTCGACGCGTTGAAGAGCATGTTGACCGGGCCGTCGGAGCCGCGGCTGTAGAAGTCGTCGCCCTGCCAGAGGGCACGTTGTTCGCGGTTCTGCGTGGCGAACGGCAGCGTCGCCAGCAGCAGCACCAGCCCGGTCGCGACGGCCACCCCGATCGCGGTGAGGATCGCCGACGTCCGGGTCCGCCGGTCCACCCTCAGCACCCGCAGGGCGATCTGGAGCGAGTTCACGCCGCCAACCTCGTCGCGATCAGGCCGTCACGGATGGAGACGGTCTTCGGCATGGACTCGGCCAGCTCGCGGTCGTGGGTCACCACGATCACCGCGGCGCCCGTTTCGTTCGCGGCGCCGAGCAGGGCGTCCATCGTGTCGCGGCCGGTGCGCGTGTCGAGTGCGCCGGTCGGCTCGTCGGCGAAGATCACCTTCGGCCGGTGGGTCAGCGCCCGCGCGATCGCGACGCGCTGGGCCTCGCCGCCGGACAGCTCCCCGAGACGGCGGCGTTCCTTGCCGGCCAGGCCCAGGCGCGACAGCCAGACGCGGCCGGCGTCGATGGCCTCCTTGCGGCCGAGGCCGGCCAGCAGCGACGGCAGCGCGACGTTCTCTTCCGCCGACAGCTCCGCGACCAGCATCCCCGACTGGAAGACGAAGCCGAACTCGGTGCGGCGCAGCTCGCTGCGCTTCTTCTCGCCGAGGTGGTCGACCCGCTGCCCGGCCAGGAAGATCTGCCCGTCGTCGGCACGGAGGATGCCGGCCAGGACGTGCAGCAGCGACGTCTTGCCCGAGCCGGACGGCCCGACGATGGCGACCGCGTCCCCGGGCTGGATGTCGATGTCGATGCCGGCCAGGGCGTACTGCGCGCCGTAACGCTTCACCAGCCCGCGGCCGGACAGCACCGGCCCATTCGTCCACTGTGGAGTGTTCGGGTCCACCACGTTCTCCCTGTCGGTTCGGGTCTTGACGCCGATGAGCTTCGCCGAGATCAGGGGATGTCCACTTCGGGCAGACGGCCAGTCACGCCCGGTGCCGCATCGGCCGATCGGCCGAGGGACCGCGAGCCACTCGGCCAAGGTGCGGACGGCGGGGAATCCTCTAACGTCACGTTGTGCCCGCCGCGCCCTCCTCGAACACGCTCTACGCACGGACCGCCGCCCTCGTGCGGCGCATCGGCGTGCCGTCGGCCGTCCTGTTCGCCGCGCTGCTGTTCGACGTCGTCTACACGACGCAGGCCGCGCTGGACGACGCCGGCCCCCGCGCCGTCGACTTCGGGCTGTTCCCCGGCATCGTCGCGATGGTGGGCTGCGCGCTGTGGGCTCAGAAACGCGCCGCCGTCGCCGGCGCGACCGGGGCCGCCGTGCTGATCTTCTCCACCCTCTTCATCCACACGCTGGGCATCCCCGCGTACTCGAGCGTGCTGCCGAAGGTGACCATCACCGAAGTCGTGGCCGGGGTGCTGATGGTCTACTACGTGGCTCGCCGGGCGCGGGCGGGCGTGGCGTTCTGCGTGATCAGCGTGCTCGTCGTCGGCGGCCTCGTCGCGGTCTTCGGCCGGTACCGGGGCGTCGGCGACATCGACGGCGGTACGGGCACCCAGGCGCTGCTGTTCGGCCTGCTGCTGCTCGTCGGGGCGCTGGTGCCGGCCATCGCGGCCCGGGACCGCAGCCCGCGAGCCGATCCGCGGACCCGGCGGCTGCGCCGGGTCAACGAGCTGGCGATGGGGCAGTGGCCGCTGATGGGCCTGCTCGCGTTCGCCTTGCTGTTCGAGTTCGGCTACACGTATTCGAACACCACCCGCGGGTTCCCGATCCTGTTCTGCTCGATCGTCGCGGCCGTGATCGCGGTGCTGTCGCCCCGGCGGCCCGCGGACGCGCTCCTCGGCCTCGCCGGGATCATGCTGCTGTCCGCGGTCGTCACGCCGTTCCTGCGCCTGCGTTCCTTCGACTACCCGGTGCTGGGCGGCGTGCCGGCCACGCAGATCATCGCCGGCCTGGGCGTGGTGGTGACCCTGACCCGCGCCCGCGGGCTGAGCCAGTCCTGGCCTCGGGTCGCCGTGCTGTCGAGCGTCGTCGCGCTCGCGGCGATCCTCAACTCGGACGCGCGCGGCCGCCTGCAGACCGACCCCCAGGTCCTGTCGGTCCTGGCGTTCGCCGCGGCGATGATGCTGGGCATCTCGATCGCCGTCGGCCTGCTGCTGCGCTCGCGGGACGCCCAGCGCACGCAGGCCGTGCGGTCGGCGGTGAGCGACGCGCAGACCGCCGAACGGATGGCGCTGGCCCGCGAGCTCCACGACATCGTCGCCCACCACGTCACCGGCATCGTGGTGCAGGCGCAGGCCGCGCGGCTGATGGCCGAGAAGAACCCGCAGATCGCGGTCGAGGCGATGGGCCGGATCGAAAACGCCGGGGTCGAGGCGCTCGCGGCGATGCGGCGGCTGGTCCGTTCGATGCGCGGCGACGCGCCGGCCGGGTCGAGCGAGTTCAGCGAGCAGGCCACCACCGATCTCGGCGCGACCTGCGGAAGCTGGTCGAGAGCGCCAACCACGGCGTGCCGACGTCGATGCACCTCGAGCTGCCGCCGGACCTGCCGCACGAAGTCGGCCGCTCGGCGCTGCGGCTGGTGCAGGAGTCGCTGACGAACGTCGGGAAGCACGCCGCCGACGCGACCGACGCGTTCGTCCTGGCCGAGGTGAGCGGCGACGAGCTGCACCTCCGGGTGACGGACAACGGACGCGAGACGACGCGCCGCCCGGCCGGCGGGTCCGGCGGCTACGGTCTGGTCGGGATGCGCGAACGCGTCGCGCTGCTGAAGGGACGGCTGTCGGCCGGGCGAGGCCCGGACGGCGGCTGGCGGGTCGAAGCGTGGCTGCCGCTGGCCGCCGGGGAAGGGGACGAGTGATCCGGGTACTGATCGCCGACGACCAGGAGATGGTGCGGATGGGCTTCCGCATGATCCTGGAGTCGCACGACGACATCGAGGTCGTCGCCGACGTCCCGGACGGCGTCTCGGCGGTCTCGAAGGCCCGCGAACTGCGCCCCGACGTCTGCCTGCTCGACATCCGCATGCCCGGCCTCGACGGGCTCGAGGTGACCCGGCAGCTGGCCGGGCCGGACGTGCCCGACCCGCTGAAAGTGGTCGTCGTCACGACGTTCGACCTCGACGAGTACGTGTACACGGCCCTGCGCAACGGCGCCTCCGGCTTCCTGCTGAAGGACGCCGGTCCGGCGCTGCTCATCGAGGCGGTGCGCGCGGCCGACCGCGGCGACGCCCTGGTGTCGCCGCAGATCACCGTCCGGCTGCTCAAGCACTTCGACGGCGGGAGCCCGGCGAAGGCACAGGTCGCGCCGCCGTCCGAGCCGCTGACCGCGCGGGAGCTGGACGTCGTGAAGGCGGCGGCGCGCGGGCTGACGAACAGCGAGATCGGCGCCGAGCTGTACATGTCGCTGTCCACGGTGAAGACCCACCTGGCGTCGGTGCAGAGCAAGATCGGCGCGCGCAACCGCGTCGAGACGGCGGCGTGGGCGTGGCGGAGCGGAGTCGTTTCGTAATTGCGGCTGCGTAGTATCCAGAGATGCCACGCCGTTTCCACGCCCCTGTCGTTCTCCCCGCCGACCCGTCCTGTTCGCTTCTCCGTGACGCGGTCGTCGATGTCGACGCCGATGGGCGCATTTCCCACTGCGGACCGGCGGCCACCGCCCCCGAGTCCGCCGCACCGGTCACCACCCTGACCGGCATGCTGCTGCCCGGCCTGGTCAACACGCACGCGCACAGCCCGATGACGCTGCTGCGCGGCATGGGCGGCGAGCTGCCGCTGCTGCCGTGGCTCAACGAGATCATCTGGCCGGCCGAGGCGAAGCTGCGGCCGGAGGACGTCCGCACCGGCATGCTGCTGGGCTCGGCCGAGATGCTGCGGCACGGCGTCACGACCAGCGCCGAGATGTACTTCGAAGGCGAGCAGCTGGTCGACGCCGTGCTGACGACCGGCGGGCGCGTGCTGGTCGCGCCGCCGGTGATGGAGCTGCCCGGCCTGGACTGGCGCGCCCAGCTGGCCGCGATCGAACGCTGGATCGACGCCGACGGCCTGCGCTTCGGCCCCGGCGACCGGATCGAGCTCGGCTACGGCCCGCACTCGGCGTACATGCTCTCCGAGGAGGGCCTGCGCGCGACGGCGGAATCGGCTCGTTCGCGGGGCGCGTTGGTGCAGATCCACATCGCGGAAGCGGCTCTCGAAGACGCCGCTGTCCGTGAGGTGCACGGCTCGGTGCCGGCGCTGCTCGAGAAGCTCGGCGTGCTGGACGGCCGGGTGCTGGCGGCGCACGCGATCCACCTGTCGGATTCCGACATCGCCTTGTTCGCTTCGCACGGCGTCGGAATGGCCCACTGCCCGGGCTCGAACGCGAAGCTGGCTTCGGGCATCGCGCGCATCGCGGACCTGCGCATGGCGGGCGTCGACGTCGGCCTCGGCACCGACGGCCCGGCGTCCAACGACGACCTCGACCTGTGGGAGGAACTGCAGCTCGCGGCGATGTTCGCCCGGCTGGCCACGGGCGACTCGACGGTGCTGACGGCGGCGGACGTGTTTCTGCTGGCCACCCGCGGCGGGGCGGCGGCACTGGGCCGCGACGACATCGGCGCGCTGGAGCCGGGCCGCTGGGCCGACCTGGTCCACGTCGACCTGGACGACCCGGCGTTCGCCTGCGGCCTGGACGTCCCGGACGTCCAGCTGCTGTCGAACCTCGTCTGGGCGGCCGGTTCGCGGCGGGTCCGGGACGTGTGGGTCGCGGGCGAGCAGGTCGTCGCCGACGGCGAGTCGCTGCGGGTGGACCGGGCGAAGGTGCAGGCCGGGGTGGCGGAGACGGCGGCCCGGCTGCGGGCCTGAGCCGCGGCTCCGAAGCGGCACTTTCCCGTGAAAGTGCCGCTTTGGTCAGCGCGGGCGGACGATGATCTCCGTGAGGTGGGCGTCCGGGGTGGCGGACAGCGCCGTCACCACCGCCGTCGCCACCGAGTCCGGCTTCAGCAGGTGCGACGTGTCGTACTCGCGGCCCTCGCCCGCGAAGATCGCCTGCTGCATCTCCGTGTCCGTGCGGCCGGGGTAGACCGACGTCACGCGGAGGTCCGGCTCCTCCTCGCGCAGGGCGTCGGCGAAGGCGCGGACCGCGAACTTGCTCGCCGCGTACGGGGACCAGCCCGGGCGGGCGTTCAGCCCGGCTCCCGAGTTGATCACCACGACGTGGCCGCGGGCCGCGCGCAGCGCGGGGAGCAGGAGCCGGGTCAGTTCGGCCACCGCCAGGACGTTGACCTCGAAGTTGTCCCGCCACGCCGACGCGGTCGCGTCCTCGATGCGGCCCACCCGCGCGACGCCCGCCGAGTGGACCAGGACGTCGAGCGAGCCGATGTCCGCGGCCGCTCGCTCGAGGGATCCCGGGTCGGTCAGGTCGACCGGCCAGGGGGTCGCGCCCGGGAGCTCCTTCGCCAAGGAGTCCAGCGCGTCCGCGTCCCGGCCGCCCAGCAGAAGGCGGTGCGTCGGGGCCAGCTGGTGGGCGATCGCCGCACCGATCCCGCGCGAGGCACCGGTGACGAGGGCGAGGGGAAGATCCGTCATGCCCCCACCGTAGGGCTCGGGTCGGGTGACGGCGAAGGGGGCGGCGGGGTCGACCCGAGATCCACCGAGAAGGGCCCGCACCGGCCGAGAACCGTCCACTTCAGACTGAATCTCGGCCGGGGCGAGCCCGCGTGCGTCAGCGTTCGCCGATACGGCCGGGCAGTCCGAAGCGGCCCTTCTTCCACACCGAGACGATCGACGGCCGCGGCTGCGCGGTGCCGCCGTCGGGCCAGTGCGACGTCGGGTTCGCCGAGCTCGTCGCGTTCTCGCCCGGGTGCTGGACCGCGACGAGCACCAGGTTGTCGGTCACGACCGGGCCGCACGTCTCGGCGCCGACCGGAACCGAGAGGAACTGCTTGACGTGCCCGCGTTCCGGCCCGGTCACCGGCACCGAGAACAGGCCGTCGTTCGCGCCGAGCGCGTTGCCGTCGGTGGCGATCCACAGGTTCCCGTGGCGGTCGAAGGTCACGTTGTCCGGGCAGGAGATCGGGCTGACCTTGCTCTTGTCGAAGCCGCCGAAATAGGTGTCCGCCGCGGCCGGGTCGCCACAGACCAGCAGCAGCCGCCAGGAGAACCGGGTCGACGCCGCGTCGCCGCAGTTCTCCTCCCACTCCAGGATGTGGCCGTTCTTGTTGCCCACCCGCGGGTTGACCTCGTCGACGCCCGCCTTGCCGGCCGCGCCGCGGTCGGTGTTGTTGGTCAGCGCCGCGTAGATCCGGCCGTTGACCGGGTTCGGCTCGATGTCCTCCGGGCGGTCCATCTTCGTGGCCGCCACCTTGTCCGCGGCCTGGCGGGTGAAGACGTAGACCTCTTCGGCGGTGAATCCGTCCACAAAGGACTTGTCGCCGCTCGCCAGCGGGATCCACTCGCCGGTGCCGTCGAACTCGGCGTCGGACGGCAGCTTGCCGGTGCCGTCGATCTCCGACGCCGGGCTGTCGCCGGTGAAGCGGGCGACGTACAGCGTGCCCTCGTCGAGCAGCGCCGAGTTGTGCCGCCGCGCGTGCGCGCTGGTGCCGGGCTTGTACTTGCCCTTCGAGACGAACTTGTAGATGTACTCGAACCGGCTGTCGTCACCGGAGTAGACGGCGACCCGGCCGTCGGCGGTGATCTTGATGTTCGCGGCCTCGTGCTTGAACCGGCCGAGCGCGGTGTGCTTGATGGGCGTCGAGTTCGGGTCGTTGGGGTCGATCTCGACGACCCAGCCGAACCGGTTCGGCTCGTTGGGCTCCTGCGAGACGTCCCACCGCTTGTCGAACCGCTCCCACTTGCGGGTGCTCGCACCGGCACCGATGGTGTAGCGCTTGAGCCGCGCCGCCTCGACCGGCTCGGTGACCGTGCCGGCGTTCGCGAAGTACTGGTCGAAGTTCTCCTCGCCGGAGAGCACCGTGCCCCACGGCGTCACGCCGCCGGAGCAGTTGTTCTGCGTGCCGCGGACCTTCCGCCCGGTCGGGTCGGCCGACGTCTTGAGGTACTTCGAGCCGGCGGCCGGCCCGCGGACCTCGAAGATCGTGTCGAGCGTGATCCGGCGACCGTACTTGCTGGGCACGACCTCCAGGCCACCGCGGATCGGGTCGCGGCGGGTCAGCAGCACCGACAGGCCGTGCGCCGCCCAGGCGATCTTCACCTGCTCCTCGGTCGGGTTGGCCGGGTCGTACTGGTCGGCCGGGAACATGTGAACCTCGGTGGTGTACTCGTGGTTGACCACGAGCAGGTTCGTCAGTCCCAGCGGGTCCTGCGGGATCAGGCCGACGAAGTCGTTGTTGTAGCCGAACTGCTTCGCCTGCGCCGCCGCGGTCTGCTTGGTGAAGTCGAACTTCGGCGCGCCCGCGACGACCGGGTCGCCCCAGCGGACGACGACGCGCTGCGCGTAGGCGTCCGGCACGCTGACCTGGTCGAGCTTGTTCGGCGGGACCGGGTCGAAGTCGGTGCCCGGCACGGGCCGCGGCGTCGGGCCGTGCCCGGTCGCCGAGGCGGTCCCGGACGGCGCGGCGGCCGCGGTGCCCGAGGAGAGCGCGGCGAACCCGCCCGCGGCGGCGGCCATCACGACGCCTGCCTTGAACATCCGGCGGCGGGAGATGTCCTTGACGACGTCGCCGAAGTACTCGTTCCCGGACTCGTTCGCCTCGGGGTGGGCGCAGGCGTTGCCGCAGCGGTATTCGCAGGTGATCGGGGAGCGGCCACCCGGGTGAGCGGGGAACAGCGGGAGCAGGCGGTCGGGCACAGCGCCTCCATGGTGGAAGTTCGGGATCGGAGTGACCGTATGTGCCCAAAACCAGCCGATCCAGACATCCGGATGAACAGCGGATGTACTACTCGCAATGCCCTCGCGCGGCCACCCCGAACGGGCGATGGCACCCGGACGCATGGTCCAGTGGCCGTCGCTCTGCGTGGGCTGGCCAAGTCGGTTCACGGACTAGGCTCGGGGCATGGACGCGGTGATCTTCGACCTCGACGGCGTGCTGGTGGACTCCGAGCGGATCTGGGACGAGGTGCGGCGCGCGGTCGTCGCCGAGCACGGCGGCACCTGGCGCGAGGAAGCCACGCGGGCCCAGCAGGGGATGAGCACCCCGGAATGGGCCCGCTACCTGGTGGAGGAGCTCGGCGCGCGGACCACCCCGGCCGAGATCGCGACGCTCGTCGTCAAGCGCATGGCCGCCCGGTACGCCGCGGAACCGCCGCTGATCGAGGGCGCGGTGGACGTCGTCCGCCAGGTCTCGAAGCGGTGGCCGGTGGCGATCGCCAGCTCGTCGCCGGTGATCCTGATCAAGGGCTTCCTGGACGTCACGGGCCTGCCGGTCGGCGCGGCGGTCTCTTCCGAGCAGGTCGGCGCGGGCAAACCCGCACCGGACGTCTACCTGCGGGCGGCCGAGTTGCTGGGCGTCGCACCGGAGGATTGCGCGGCGGTGGAGGACACGACGAACGGGCTGCGGTCCGCCCTGGCGGCGAAGATGACGGTGTACGCGGTGCCGAACCCGCACTTCCCGCCGGACCCTGAGGTGCTCAAGCAGGCCACGGCGGTGGTGGAGAAGATCACCGACCTGGGGGCGCTGGGGTTGGGTTGACTTCGAAGCGCACCGGCGGCGAACCGGGCTTGACGTCGGCGAGGAACACTCGGTCGCGCCCCAGTGTGCCGACCACCTTCGCCTGGCTCAGGTCGCCCGCCGCGTCGTAGAGGCGCAGTTGCCGCACCGCCGGGTCGACGAGGTAGACCGCCTTGCCTGCTGGCAGCGGCCCCCCGGTCTTGCCGACGTACCCGGCGCGCACGGTGCCGGTCGACAGCCGGACGCACGACGGCGACTCGATGCCGTACTGCGATCCGGCCGGAGTCGGTTTTTTGGGCAACGCTTCGACGCAGAACAAGTTCCCGGGCATCTTGGCGGAGACCGCGTAGGAGGCCCAGGTATCCGTCTGCCCCACGAAGTCGGTGAGGGCCACCGGCTCGCCCATGCCACCCAAGATCATTGGCGAGATGTACTCCGGCTTGGCCAGCCTCAGCTCCTGCCCCGGGGTCGCGGGCGTCACCGGCGTCGGTGACGTGGCCACCCTGGTCACCACCAGCACACTGGTCAGCACCACCAGCACCGCGGCCAGTGGCGCGATCCACACCGAGGCCCGGCGCCGGCGCTGTGGCCGTCGCTGCCGGCGCTGCTGCTCCGCCCAGGCAGCGTCGAGGTTCGGCGTGACCTTCCCGGCCTGCTCCCGCAGTGTCTCGGCCAGTTCGCGTTCGAGGTCGGTCATCGCTCACCGCCCCGGTCGTCCCCCAAGTGCTTGCGCAGGTTCTCCATCGCGTGGTGGGTCGTCGCCTTGACCGTGCCCGGCGAGATGCCGAGCGTCTCCGCGATGCCCGCCGTGCTCAGATCAAGCCAGTACCTCAGCACGAGCACCTCGCGCTGGCGCCTGGACAGCCGTTCGAGCACCGCGCGGAGCTGCTGGTGCTCCCAGTTGGCCACCGCCCTGACCTCGGCCGACAGCTCGTCCGGCGGCCGGTCCTGCGGGGTCCGCCGGACCACGCGCAGGTGGCGCGTCCGCGACCGGGACATGTTCACCACGGTCGTGCGGAGGTAGCCGGCCACCCGGGTGTGGTCGGTCAAGGTGTCCCAGCGCTGGTGGAGCTTGACGAACGCCTCCTGCGCGACGTTCTCCGCGTCGTCCGCGCCGAGCAGGTGGGCCAGCCGCGTCATCTGGCCGAAGTACTCACGGAAGAGGTCGTGGAAGGTCGGCGCGCCCAGGTCCCCCGGCACGCTCTCGCCAACGCTCGCTCTCACACCCCGCCAACGCCCACCCCGCCCCACCGGTTTACCCATCCGGCCGAAAAGGCCACCACCAGGGCGTCCCCCGGTGGTGGCCTGCTTCGCCGGCAGCCTTGCTACTCGCCGTGGATGAACTTCTCGACGGCGTCGCGGGCGGTCGAGTCGTCGTACTGCTCCGGCGGCGACTTCATGAAGTAGGACGACGCCGACAGGATCGGGCCGCCGATGCCGCGGTCCAGCGCGATCTTCGCCGCACGCACGGCGTCGATGATGATGCCCGCCGAGTTCGGCGAGTCCCACACCTCGAGCTTGTACTCCAGGTTCAGCGGCACGTCGCCGAAGGCGCGGCCCTCGAGCCGGACGTACGCCCACTTGCGGTCGTCGAGCCACTGCACGTAGTCCGACGGTCCGATGTGGACGTTGCCCTTGCCGAGGTCGCGGTCGACCTGCGAGGTGACGGACTGAGTCTTCGAGATCTTCTTCGACTCGAGCCGCTCCAGCTCCTTCATGTTCAGGAAGTCCATGTTCCCGCCCACGTTGAGCTGCATCGTCCGGTCGAGCTGGACGCCGCGGTCCTCGAACAGCTTCGCCAGCACGCGGTGCGTGATGGTGGCGCCGACCTGGGACTTGATGTCGTCACCCACGATCGGGACGCCGGCGTCTTCGAACTTCTTCGCCCACTCCGGGTCGGAGGCGATGAACACCGGCAGCGCGTTGACGAACGCCACACCGGCGTCGATCGCGGCCTGGGCGTAGAACTTGTCGGCCACCTCGGAGCCCACCGGCAGGTAGGAGACCAGCACGTCGGCTTCGGCCTCGCGCAGCGCGGCGACGATGTCGACCGGGGTCTCGTCGGACTCCTCGATCGTCTCGCGGTAGAACCGGCCGAGCCCGTCGTGGGTGTGGCCACGCTGGACGGTGACGCCGAGCGGCGGCACGTCGGCGATCTTGATGGTGTTGTTCTCGGAGGCGAAGATCGCCTCCGACAGGTCGCGGCTGACCTTCTTGGCGTCCACGTCGAACGCGGCGACGAACTCGATGTCACGGACGTGGTACCCGCCGAAGTCGACGTGCATCAGGCCGGGGACGCGGGTGGCCGGGTCCGCGTCGCGGTAGTACTGGACACCCTGGACCAGCGACGCCGCGCAGTTGCCGACGCCCACGATGGCCACCCGAACGCGGCGGTTCTCGCCCATGGGGGTTTCTCCTTCAATCCGTGTCTGTTCAGTAGGTCTGGTGCCGCGACGCTGCGGCCCGGCCGCGGCTCAGGTCTCCGGACCCTGCCGTTCGGCTTGTTCGTGCGCGATCAGCTCGTTGAGCCAGCGCACCTCCCGCTCGCTGGTCTCCAGCCCCAGCCGGTGCAGCTCGCGGGTGTAGCGATCGATCTTCTCCTCGGCCCTGGCCAGCGCCGCCCGCATACCCTCACGGCGTTCCTCCACCCGGCGCCGCCGGCCCTCGAGGATCCGCAGCCGCACGTCGGCCGGGGTCCTCGAGAAGAAGGCCAGGTGGACGCCGAAGCCCTCGTCGTCCCAGGTCTGCGGCCCGGCGTCGCCGAGCAGCTCGCCGAAGCGCTCCTTGCCCTCCGCGGTGAGCTTGTAGACCCGCCGTCCCCGCCGCGACCAGGCCCGGTCGTCGGCTTCGTCCAGCTCCTCGACCAGGTACCCGGCCCGCAGCAGCTTCCGCAGGGTCGGGTACAGCGAGCCGTACGAGAACGTCCGGAACGTGCCGAGCGTCTCGTGCAGCCGCTTGCGCAGCACATACCCATGCATGGGCGCTTCGTGCAGAAGACCGAGGATCGCGAACTCCAGCACACCGCACCCCCTTCCGGGAACAAACCGAGACGACGGGCGTTGCTCCGAACGATCGCCTCGATCCAACCTACTCAGCCACTATATCGCGCCGATACATCGGAGTGGCGAAGCTAACCCGCCCGAATACCCAATGCGGGCGAAATTCACCGGAGAGTTATCGATCGTCCGGCGTGTCCGCGCCGGTCCGTCGCCTGGTCGCGCTAGGGGGCGTGGACGACACAGGAAGAGCCCGTACTCTGTCCTGGTGATTAACCAGCGGCAGGTCGTGGACTACGCGTTGCAGCGCCGTGCGCTGCTCGCCGAAGTCCGCTCCGGGCGCGTCGGCAGCTACGAAGCCTGTGACGCGAGCCCGTACCTGCTGCGGGCGGCGAAGTTCCACGGCCGGGCCGGCGACCTGCCCTGCCCGATCTGCCGCCAGGAGCCGCTGACCCTGGTGTCCTGGGTCTACGGTGAAGAACTCAAGCACGTCGCGGGCTCGGCGAGGACCCCCGATGAGCTGGCCAGGATGGCCGGCTCGTTCGCCGAGTTCACCGTGTACGACGTCGAAGTGTGCCGGGCGTGCCACTGGAACCATCTGGTCCGCTCATACGTCCTCGGCACGGGGGAACCGGCCGGTCCACGAAGGACCGCGGGCCGGTGAGCTGTAACACAACCGCTGCAGAGCGCAGAACGGCGCAGCGCCGGGCGCCGGTCTGGGAGGCCCATTCGTGAACGACGACCGCAATCGCTCCTGGCCCGGCCAGGAGCCAGATGCACCTCGCCGTGCCCAGTCAGGCCCGTGGCCGGGGGAAGACCCCGGACCGGCGTGGCCCGGCGAAGAAGCCCCCCGCCGACCCCGAGGGGGCTCGGCGCAGCGCGGCACGCCGCCGCGAGGCGTCCCCTCCGGCAGCGGCCCGGAGTGGCCGTCCGGCGACGAAGGCGGGCCCCAGTGGCCCGCCGGAGACGAGCCGCCCCGGCGGCCGCAGCGACCGCGCCAGCAGGGCATGCCGCCACGGCGGCCGATCCCGCCGCCGGGCCAGCGCCCGGCGCAGAGCCCGCCAGGGTCCCCGCCGCAGGGCTTCCGCCAGCCGTCCGGCCGGCCGATCCCGCCACCGCAGCACGAACCGGACCTGATCACCCACCACGCGCACAACGGCACCGACGACATCGGCCGCGACCCGTACGACGACGGCTACGACAGCTACGACGACGCCGCCTTCAACGAGTTCGCCGACGACGTCGAGCCCCAGGACGAGCTCGACGAAAAGGGCAAGAAGGTCCTCACGCCGGCGCAGCGCAAGAAGCGCCGGTGGAAGATCATCCGGCGCGTCGGCTACGGGTTCGTGGGGCTGTTCTTCGTCGTGCCCGCGATCGCGTTCGTCATCACCTATTTCATGGTGGACGTGCCGACGCCGGA
Source organism: Amycolatopsis sp. NPDC051128 (assembly GCF_040682715.1). Classification (NCBI taxonomy): domain Bacteria; kingdom Bacillati; phylum Actinomycetota; class Actinomycetes; order Pseudonocardiales; family Pseudonocardiaceae; genus Amycolatopsis; species Amycolatopsis sp. NPDC051128. The sequence continues at coordinate 15,222 of NZ_JBFBBN010000015.1, forward strand.
GAGCATCAAGTCGCTGCAGAACCAGCCGATCACCTACTTCGACGCCAACGGCCAGGTGCTGGGCCGGGAACTGCCGCCGGGTGGTGACCGCCAGCTGCTCAAGCCGGGCGAGATCCCCGACGTCGTCAAGCACGCGGTGTACGCGGCGGAGGACGCGACGTTCGAGACCAACTCGGGCTTCGACGTCAGCGCCATCCTGCGGTCGGTCAGGAACCAGGTCAGCGGCGGCAAGGGCGGTGGTTCGACCATCTCCCAGCAGTACATCAAGCAGGCGACGCAGAACGACGCCCAGACGCTGACCCGCAAGTGGACCGAGCTGGCCAAGTCGTTCAAGATGAACAACCAGGAGTCCAAGGAAGAGATCATCACTTCCTACCTGAACATCGTCTACTTCGGACGCGGGGCGAACGGCATCCAGGCGGCCGCGAAGGCCTACTTCAACAAGGACGCCAAGGACCTCAACGCTTCCGAGGCGTCGCTGCTCGCGGGCCTGATCCAGGGCCCCGGCAAATCGGAGAACCAGGACTACGCCCATCGGCGCTGGACCTACGTGCTCGACCAGATGGTGGCCAACAAGTGGCTGCGCCAGGACGAGCGGGCCGCCTTCCAGTTCCCGACGCCGATCCCGAAGAACGCCAACAAGGAGCAGAACTCGGGCAAGATGACCTACCAGCTCCAGCAGCGGATCAAGGACGAGCTGGCGGCGAGGGGCTACGACGAGAACAAGCTGTTCTCCTCCGGCGCCAAGATCTACACGACGCTCGACCCGGCTGCGCAGGCGGCCGCGGAGCAGGCCGTCCAGGAAGGCATGAAGGGCCAGACGGACGAGAACCTGCTCAGCGCGCTGGTCGCGGTCAACCCGAAGACGGGCGGCGTGATCGCCTACTACGGCGGGCCGGAACTCGTGAAGGACCCCGAGGGCAAGGACGCGATCGGCCAGGACCGGGCCAACCAGGCACGGAACCCCGGGTCGTCGGTGAAGGCGTTCGACCTCACGGCGTTCCTCAAGATGGGCAAGGGCCTCGGCGAGACGTTCGACGGCTCGGACAAACGGGTGCTCGGCGGGCGCACGGTCCGGAACGCGGGTGACAGCTCCAGTTGCGGCAAGGACTGCACCGTCGCCAAGGCGATGGAGATCTCGGCGAACACCGTGTTCTACGACATGGTCCTGAACGTGACGAAGCCGTCACGGGTCGCGGAAGCGGCCAAGGAAGCCGGGGTCAAGGTCGCGCCGAACGGCAAGAGCATCCTTTACACCGACGACAACAACATCTCGCTCGGCGGTGGTGGCACGGCCGTCACGCCGGAGGACATGGCGGCCGCGTACGCGTCGTTCGCCAGCGGCGGCACTTACCACGAGCAGCACTTCGTGGCGAAGCTGACGAACGGCCAGGACGAGGTGGAGTTCGACGAGAACAACGTCAAGACCAACCCGGCGTTCGACGACGACGCGGCCAAGAGCCAGCAGATCGCGGGCAACGTCACCGAGGCGCTGAAGCCGGTCATCAGCCACTCGAACCTGAAGTGCCCGTCCGGCCACGAGTGCGCCGGCAAGACCGGTACGCAGCAGTACACGCCGAAGGACAGCGATCCGGCGGCGTACAAGGACCGCAACGCGCAGACCTGGATGGTGGGCTACACCCCGTCCGTGTCGGCCGCGGTCTGGGTCGGCGGCGACGGCAACAAGCCGCTGCACGACTCGAAGAACAAGCCGATCTTCGGTGCCACGATCGCCGGTCCGACGTGGCAGAACTTCATGAACCTCTACCTCAAGGGCAAGCCCGCGGAGAAGTTCGACAAGGTCGCGCCGATCGGCAAGGACGTCAACGACGTGACCCAGACGCCGACGAAGCCCTCGGAAACGGCGAGCACGACGACGACGCCGACGCCCCCCTCGTCGCCGACCGAGACCCCGCCGCCGTCGGAGAGCTCGTCCGAGACGCCGACGAAGCCGACCCGGCCGACCCGGCCCGGGTTGCCGGGGACGTCCGTCAATCCCGGTGAGGGCGACACCTCCGGTGGTGGTGGCGGGCTCCTCGCGCCACCGGGTTCAGGACCCGGCTGACCGTTCAGGGCCCTCCGCGACCACGCGGAGGGCCCTGAACCGTTTCGGGGGTGATCGTTCCGGCAACCCGCCGGGGTCACGCGCGTCCCTTCCTAGAGGGGTGGCAGACGTCGCCGCCCGCGCTCACCCTGGAGGACCGCCCGTGCCCGACGATCGATCCCGCTCCTGGCCCGGCCAGGGTCCCGATCCGCGCCGTCGTGGGCCGTCCGCACCACAGGGCCCGTACGGCCAGGACCAGGGCCCACGCCGTCCGGTTCCCCCGCCGCCCGGCCGTCCGCAGCAGCAGCCGCCGCCGCGCGCCTACCGGCCCGAGCCGCCGCCGATGAGCGGCGGTCCCGAGCTGATGACGCACCACGCGTACGAAGAGCCGACCGGCCACACCGACGTCGAACCCGACGACGACGGCAAGCCGTCCCTCACGCCGGAGCAGCGCAAGAAGAGACGCTGGAAGATCATCCGGCGGGTCGCCTACGGGTTCGTCGGGCTGTTCTTCGTCCTGCCCGCGATCGCCTTCGTCATCACGTACTTCCTGGTGGACGTGCCCTCGCCGACCGAGGTCGCGCAGAACCAGAGCCAGGCGGTCGCCTACCTCTACGCCGACGGTTCGCCGATGGGCAAGGACGTGCCGAGCGGCGGCAACCGGGTGCTGCTGAGCCCGGAGCAGATCCCCGAGATCATGAAGCACGCGGCGATCGCGACCGAGGACGACTCCTTCGAGACCAACTCCGGCTTCGACATCGGCGGCCTGCTGCGCGCGGTGTACAACCAGGTCACCAGCGGGGTCGGCGGTGGTTCGACGATCTCGCAGCAGTACATCAAGAAGGCCACCGACAACGACGCGCCCACGCTGACGCGCAAGTGGACCGAGCTGGCCAAGTCCTTCAAGATGAACCAGACGTACGAGAAGAAGGACATCATCACCGCGTACCTGAACATCATCTACTTCGGGCGCGGGGCGTACGGGGTCGGCGCCGCTTCGCAGGCCTTCTTCCACAAGGACGCGAAGGACCTGAGCTTCTCGGAGGCCGCGCTGCTGGCCGGGCTGATCCAGAAGCCGGGCCGTTCGGAGAACGACAAGGTCGCGCACGACCGCTGGAACGTCGCGCTCGACCGGATGGTGAAGAACAACTACATCAGCGCGGCCGACCGCGCGGCGGCGCAGTTCCCCACGCCGATCCCCCTGGCGGACAGCAAGCAGCAGGCCGGCGCGCCGCCCGCGTTCGTCGTCCAGCAGGTGAAGGACGAGCTGGCCGAGCACGACATCCCGGAGGACCGCTACTACTCCGGCGGCTTCCAGGTCAAGACCACGATCGACCCCAAGGCGCAGCAGGCCGCGGAACAGGCCGCCACCGACGCGATGAAGGGCCAGGTCGACGACAACCTGCTCAACGCGCTCGTCGCCGTCGACCCGAAGACCGGTGGCGTGCTCGCCTACTACGGCGGCAAGCCGATCGTGCAGGTCAACGGGCAGGACCAGGCCGGACGCGACTGGGCGAACACCCCGCAGAACCCGGGCTCGTCGATGAAGCCGTTCGACCTCACGGCGCTGCTCAAGATGGGCAAGGGGCTCGACACCACGTACGACGGCTCCAACAACCGCGTCTTCGACGGCCGCGTCGTCCGCAACGCCGGCCCGGGCAGCACCTGCTCGCAGCAGTGCACGGTCTCGGAAGCGATGATGCGGTCGGCGAACACCGTGTTCTACGACATGGTCCTCCACGACACCAAGCAGGGCCCGGTCAAGGAAGCCGCGAAGGAGGCCGGCGTCGAGGTCAAGGAGGACGGCGGCCAGTCGATCATCTCCACGAAGGACAACAACATCTCCCTCGGCGGCGGCGAGACCCAGATCACGCCGTTGGACATGGCCGCGGCGTACGCGACCTTCGCGGCCAACGGCCAGCAGCGTGCCCGGCACTTCGTGGAGAAGGTGACCAACGCGCAGAACGAGGTCGCGTACGAAGCTCCGACCAACGCCAAGCCGGCCTTCGACAGCGACTCCGACAAGAGCCGCCAGATCGCCGGGAACGTCACCGAGGCGCTGAAGCCGGTGATCGACTTCTCGAAGCTGAGGTGCCCGAACGGCCACGAGTGCGCCGGCAAGACCGGGACGCAGCAGCACACGAAGGTCGCGGGCGAGCCGGCGTGGGCGGCGAACGCGAACTCGCAGACGTGGATGGTCGGGTACACGCCGTCGGTCTCGGTGGCGGCCTGGGTCGGTGGCGACGGCAACAAGCCGCTGCACGGCAAGAACAACTCGCCGATCTACGGCTCGACCATCGCCGGCCCGATGTGGCAGAAGTTCCTGTCGCTCTACCTGGCGGGCAAGCCGGGCGAGCGGTTCGGGAAGGTGGACCGCATCGGCGGTGAGGTGGCGCCCCCGCCGTCGAAGGAAGTCGCGACGACCTCGGAGCAGACCCCGACGGGCGAGAACACCGGCGAAAACAACGGCAACGGCAACGGCGACCAGAACGGCAACGGCAACAACAGCCACGAGAACGAGTCGTCGCAGCCGAGCACGTCGAAGCACACGAAGACGCCGACTTCGAAGGAGACGCCACCCTCGGGCGACGACCCGGGGAACTAGCCGGGTGAACCACGGCGGGCGGCGGTACGTGTTCCGTCCCAGAGGGGACTGCGCCCGCAGCCCACCGTGGTACCGGAGGACGGCCCGTGACCAACGACCGCATCCGCACGTCGCACGGTCGAGCTCCCGATCCGCGCCGCCGTGCCCGGCGACCGGCGCCACGCGCCGGGTTGCTGGGCGACGAGCCGGAGCTGATCACCCATCACGCGCACAACGGCACCGAGGCGGACGAGCCGCCGACCGTGCCGATCCTGCGGCAGCGCGCGGGGCAGCCACCGCGCCGGCCACGGCCACTCACCGGCCAGGACCTGCGGAAACGTCGTTGGCGGCGGATCCGGCGGATCGGCTACGTTGCCGCCGGGCTGTTCTTCGTCGTCCCCGCGATCGCGTTCGCGATCACCTACTTCTTCGTCGACGTCCCCTCGCCGGAGACGGTCGCGCAGACGCAGGGCCAGGCCGTGACCTACCTGTTCAGCGACGGCACCGAGATGGGCAAGGACGTGCCCACCGGCGGCAACCGGCAGATCCTCGCGCCGAACCAGATCCCGGACGTGGTCAAGAGCGCCGTGATCGCCACCGAGGACGCGTCGTTCCAGACCAACTCCGGCTTCGACGTCACCGGCATCCTCCGCGCGGCGTACAACCAGGTCACCGGCGGTTCCGGCGGCGGGTCGACGATCTCGCAGCAGTACATCAAGGTCGCCTCCGGCGACGACGACCCGACGCTGACCCGCAAGTGGGTCGAGCTCGCGAAGTCGTTCAAGATGAACCAGACCTACGAGAAGGCGGACATCATCACCGCCTACCTCAACATCATCTACTTCGGCCGCGGCGCCTACGGGATCCAGGCCGCCGCGCAGGCCTACTTCGGCAAGGACGTCGGGCAGCTCGACTTCTCCCAGGCCGCGCTGCTGGCCGGGCTGATCCAGCAGCCCGGCCGTTCGGAGAACACCGCCGTCGCGACGAGCCGGTGGACGACGGCGCTGGACCGGATGCTGAAGAACGGCTACCTGACGCCGGCCCAGCGCGCCGGGGCGAAGTTCCCGACGCCGATCCCGCTGCGGGAGAGCAGGCAGGCCGGTGCGCTGAACCCGTTCCTCAAGAAGCAGGTCAAGGCCGAGCTGGCCGCGCAGGGGATCGACGAGAAGCAGTACTACTCCGGCGGGTTCCAGGTGTTCACCACCATCGACCCGCAGGCGCAGCAGGCGGCCGAGAAGGCGGTGGCCGAGGGGATGGCCGACCAGACCGACGACCGGATCCTCAACGCGCTGGTGGCCGTCGACCCGAAGACCGGTGGGGTGCTCGCCTACCACGGCGGCGAACCGATCGTGAAGGGCCCGAACGGCGAGGACCAGGCCGGCCGCGACTGGGCCGACGAACCGCACAACCCCGGGTCGTCGATGAAGCCGTTCGACCTGGCGGCGTTCCTCAAGCTCGGCCGCGGCCTCGACGCGCGGTTCGACGGCACCTCACCGCGGACGTTCCCCGGCGTCGACCTGCCGATCCGCAACGCCGGCGACAGCAGCAGCTGCTCGCAGCAGTGCACCGTCGCGGAGGCGATGCAGCGGTCCACGAACACGGTGTTCTACGACATGGTGCTCAACGTGACGAAGCCGTCCGGCGTGGCGGAAGCCGCCCAGGAGGCGGGGATCCGGACGGCCGAAAACGGCGGCCGGAGCAAGCTGTTCACCGGCGACAACAACATCTCGATCGGTGGCGGCGACACCCAGGTCACCGCGGCCGACATGGCGTCGGGGTACGCGACGTTCGCGGCGGGCGGCGTCCAGCGCGACCGGCACTTCGTGCAGAAGGTGACCAACGCGAACGGCGAAACCGCCTACGACGCGAAGGTCCGCTCGACCGACGCGTTCGCGGACAACGACCCGCAGAAGAGCGCCCAGATCGCCGGGAACGTGACGGCGGCCTTGGCGCCGGTGATCCAGTTCTCCCGGCTGACCTGCCCGGCCGGGCACGAGTGCGCGGGCAAGACGGGCACCCAGCAGCACACCCCGCAGAACGACGAACCCGCGTCGGCGGCGAACGCCAACTCGCAGACCTGGATGGTGGGCTACACGCCGTCGGTGTCGGCCGCGGTCTGGGTGGGCAGCGACGGCGACAAGGCCCTCCGCGGCGCGAACGGCGCCCCGCTGTTCGGCTCGACGCTCGCCGGCCCGATCTGGGACCGCTTCATGCAGCTCTACCTGACGGGCAAACCGGCGGAACGCTTCGACCGCGTGGCGGCGATCAGCGCGCCGGAGGACCGGCAGCAGGTTCGCCAGCAGCCGGACGACAACAACCAGCAGCCGCAGCAGCAACAGCAGCAACAACAGCAGCAGCAGCAGCAGCGCAATTCGGTCCAGTTCGGCGACGGCGGCAACCGGCAGCAGAACGATCAGCTCGAGCAGCTGCGCCAGTTCCAGCAACGGCTCCAGGAGCTGCAGGACCAGCAACGCGGCCGAAGGAGGCCGTGACCTCGGAGCTGGGGGTCACCGAGGTCACGGCCGGTCAAGGGGTGATCAGAGCCTGATCACGGTGCCTTCGACGCCGGAGCGGTGCGCGGCCTCGATCACCCGCAGGGCCTCGACCGAGGACGCGGGGTCGACCGGGAAGTCGCCTTCGCCGCGCAGCGCGTCACGCACCTGGGCGTAGAACTGCTCGTAGCGACCGGTTTCGGTGGGCACGGTCTTGACGTCGTGGCCGACGCCGATCTTCCCGGCGTCCGCCGCCGGCTCCACGCCCCAGCCGTCGTCGCCGGGGCGCAGGCCCGTCTTGATCTGCGGTTCCTGCACGTCGAGGCCGTACTTGGTGAACGTCGCCTGGTCGCCGAGCACGCGGAACCGCGGGTTCTGGATGCCGGCGAGCGCGGACGCCCACAGGTGCGACCGGACGCCGTTGGCGTGGTGCAGCGCGACGAACACGTCGTCGTCGACCTGGACGCCCGCCCGGCGCCGGTCGACCTCCGCGTAGACCCGCGTGACCGGGCCGAACAGCTGCAGCGCCTGGTCGACGATGTGCGCGCCGAGGTCGTACAGCAGGCCGCCGGCCTCGGCCGGGTCGCCGAACTCGCGCCAGTTGTCCTTGGGCTTCGGCACCCAGCGGTCGTAGCGGGACTCGAAGCGGAACACCTCGCCGAGCCGCCCCGACTCCAGGACCTTCCGCACGGTGAGGAAGTCCGAGTCGAGCCGCCGGTTCTGGAAGACCGTGAGACCGACGCCCGCCGCCTTCGCCGCGGAGACGACCTGCTCGGCTTCGGCCGCGGACGGCGCGAACGGCTTGTCGACGACCACCGGCAGGCCGGCCTCGATCGCCCGCAGCGCGAGCGGCAGGTGCGTGCGGTTCGGCGTGCTGACCACGACGAGGTCGAGATCGCCCGCCCGCTCGAACAGCGCGTCGGCGTCGGGCACGATCTCCGCGCCGGGGTGGTCGATGCGTGCTTGGGCGGCGCTGCTCGACGTCGTGATCACCGCCGGGGTCAGCCCGGGCGTCGCCGCCACCAGCGGCGCGTGGAAGACGCGACCGCCGATGCCGTACCCGAGGATGCCCACGCGCAAGTCAGCCATGGCCTCATTAAACAACACTGTTGCGTAACTGACCAGCGTGGGAAGATCCTGTCCATGGCGGACACCGGCGTGAACCTGCGCGACGTGCGCGAGCACAACCGCGCCCTGCTGCTCACGCACATCCTGCGCGCCCGCGGCCTCAGCCGGGTGGAGCTCGCCGACCGCACCGGGCTCACCCAGCAGGCCGTCTCCAAGATCGTCCCCGAACTCCTCGACGCTGGGCTGCTGGACGAAGAACGCCAGCCGTCCACAGGCGTCGGCAAGCCCCGCACACGGCTGCGCATCCGGCCGGACGCCCACCACGCGCTCGGCGCGCGCCTGGACCGCGACGAGTACCGCGTGGTGCGCACCAACTTCGTCGGCGAGGTCGAGGAGACGGCGGGCGGCCCGCTCCCGGCCGGCTTCACCCCCGAGCAGGCCGTCGAAGCCATCGGCGCCACCGCGCTCGAGCTCGCGGACGGGTTCGGCGTACTCGGCCTCGGCCTGGGCGCGGTCGGCCCGCTGGACCACCTCGGCGGCCTGGTCCGCGACGCGACGAACATGCCCGGCTGGCACGACGTCCCCCTGCGCGATCTGCTCGAGAAGCGCACCGGGCTGCCCGTGACGCTCGACAAGAACACCAACGCCGCGGCGTTCGCCCAGCTCTGGCCGCACGGCGAGCCGACGGCGACCGCGGTGGTCCTGGTCGGCACCGGAATCGGCGTCGGCCTGCTGATCGACGGGCGGCTCTACCGCGGCCCGCGGACCAACGCGGGTGAGTTCGGGCACACCACGATCGCCTTCGACGGCCCACGCTGCGCCTGCGGGCGACGCGGCTGCGTCGAGATCATGGCCAAGCGGGCGCCCGACACCCGCGCCGCCGCCGGCTTCCTCGGCATCGGCCTCGCCGATCTCGTGCAGGTGCTCGACCTGGAACGGATCGTGCTGGCCGGGCGAGCCGTGCGGGACGAACCGGGCGTCCACCGCGAGGCCGTTTCGGCCCGGCTCGAAGAGCTGCTGCCGCTGCCGCACTGGCAGCGCATCGAGGTCGTCGAGGATTCCTTCGGCGAGGAGATCGTCACGCGCGGCGCCGCCGCCGAGGTCCTGGCCTCCTACTACGCGAATCCGGCATGATCGTCGGCTTCACCGACGCGCGCGCCGATCACCGATACGATCCGCCTCGTGCCAGAGGAGAACACGCGGGAGCCGGACCCCGGCCCGGTGACGCTGACCCAGGCGGAACGGGTCGTCCCGAGCTGGAACGACCCCCTCGCGGCGGCGGTCACCAGACCTCTCGGCGGGCCGCTCGGTGAGCACGCGGCGGTCGGCAGGCACTGGTTCTGGTCACCCCAGCGCGTCGGGCTGCTGCTGGCCACGCTGGCGTTGATGCTCTGCTGGCTCGGCAAGGGCTCCTGCATCCAGCAGTACCAGGATTCGAGCGGCGCCAACCAGCTCGACTGGCGCGCGGGCCGCCCGTTCGTCGCGATGTGCTACTCCGACATCGTGCCGCTCTACTCCTCCGAGCGGCTCGACCGGCCGGGCACCTTCCCCTACTTCACGTCGTGGAAGGAAAACTCGCAGACGGCGGAGAACAACACCCGGTACATGGAGTACCCGGTGTTCACCGGCCTTTTCCAGTGGGTGAACGCGAAGCTCGCGGCGGGCTGGCTGAAGGTCGCCGCGACCGGCTGGCTCCCCGGGGCGCTGCCGGTGGCGATCTACTTCGACATCACCGCGCTCTTCCTGTCGATGGCGTGGCTGGTCACCGTGTGGGCGACGGGCCGGACGATGAAACGCCGGCCGTGGGACATGGTGCTGGTGGCGGTTTCCCCGCTGGTGCTGGTGCACGCGTTCACCAACTTCGACGCGATCGCGACCGCGTTCACCGCGACCGGCCTGCTCGCGTGGGCACGACGGCGTCCCGTGCTCGCCGGGCTCCTGCTCGGCCTCGGCGCGACGGCGAAGCTCTACCCGCTGTTCCTGGTCGGCGTGCTGTTCGTGCTGTGCCTGCGCGCGGGGAAGCTGACGCCGTTCTGGAAGACCGCGGCCGCCACCGTCGTGACGTGGCTGGCGGTGAACGCGCCGTTCATCCTCACCGCGACCCGCGGCTGGTGGGAGTTCTTCCGGATGAGCACCCTGCGGCCGATGGACCCGGACTCGCTGTACAACGTCATCTCGTACGCCACGGGCTGGACCGGGTTCGACGGCGTGCTGCAGAAGAACCAGACTCCGGCGTACCTGAACATCGTGGTGGCGGCGCTGTTCCTCGGCTGCTGCGCGGGAATCGCCTACGTCGCGCTCGCCGCGCCGCGCCGCCCGCGCGTCGGCCAGCTCGCGTTCCTCGTCGTGGCCGCGTTCCTGCTGACCAACAAGGTGTGGAGCCCGCAGTACTCGCTGTGGCTCGTGCCGCTGGCCGTGCTGGCGATTCCGCGGTGGCGGCCGCTGCTCGCCTGGATGCTGGTCGACGCGCTGGTCTGGGCGCCGCGGATGTTCTACTACCTCGGCGTCGATCACCGCGGGCTGCCCGAAGGCTGGTTCCTCGGCACCGTCGTGGTCCGCGACCTCGCCGTCGTGGCGCTGTGCGTGCTGGTGGTCCGGGAGATCTACCGCCCGGCCACCGACCTGGTCCGGGCCGCCGGCGACGACGACCCGGCCGGCGGCTTCCTCGACGGCGCCCGTGACGTGATCGTCCCGAACGCCACCCGGCGCCGCCGGAAGGCCGTGGCCGTCTAGCCGAGCTGTTCGCGCAGGTAGGCGATGTCGGCGGCCTGGCCGTCCGCCGGGGTCTCGACGACGACCGGGGCGCCCGCCTCGCGGGCGACGGCGACCAGCACCTCGGGGTCGATCGTCCCGTCGCCCCGCACGACGTTCGCGTGGCGGTCGCGGGTCGAGCCGAACTCGTCGCGGGAGTTGTTGAGGTGCACCAGGTCGATCCGGCCGGTGATGGCCATGACCTTCTCGACGGCGGTCGAGAGGTCCCAGCCCGCGGCGAAGGCGTGGCAGGTGTCCAGGCAGAACCCGGCACCGAACTCGCCGACCTTGTCCCACAGCCGGGCGATCACCTCGAGGTCGCGCGTGATCGCGTTCTCGCCGCCGGCGGTGTTCTCGATGAGGATCGGGACCTTGAAGCCGCCCTTCTCCTGCTCCCGCTCGAACAGCTTGCGCCAGTTGTCGAGGCCGGCCTCGACGTCGTCGGTCGCGCCGACGTGCCCGCCGTGCACGATCAGGCCCTTCGCCCCGATCGCGGCGGCGCCGTCGGCGTGCTGCGTGACGTTCTTGCGGGACGGGATCCGGATCCGGTTGTTCAGCGAAGCCACGTTGATGAGGTAAGGCGAGTGGATGAACACCTCGACCGGGTCGGCCTGGATGGCCTCGCCCTGGGGATGCGGCTTCGGGGCCTTCCAGCCCTGCGGGTCGGAGAGGAAGAACTGGACGACGTCGGCTTTGCGTTCGGCGACCGCGGTCAACGGGTCGTCGTCACGGACATGGGCGCCAATCAGCATGCCGAGCACGCTACTCCGGGTGGAACCTCGCCCTGTGGGACCGGTTGGTGACGCTCGTGGAGTACCGTGAGCGCGTTCCGTGATCAAAATTGGCCGACTGCCGGAGGGCACCGATGGGGAAGCACGTCGCCCGGATCACCGCGCTGGGATTCACCCTCGCCGCTGTCGCCGCGCTCGCGGCGCCGGGCGTGGCGAGCGCCCATCCGAGCCCGACGCTCGGCGGGGACTGCGCGGCCACGCTGCGGAACAGCGCTGACGGATCGACCGGCCTCCTCCTGGACGCGGGCGCTCCGCTGAACTCGCCGGACCGGCTGACGGTCGGCCTCGACTCGAGCGCGAGGAACACCGACGGCTCGGCACCACTGCTCACGCTCCCGCTCGGCGACACCGTGCGCGCGCTCGGCGTCGGCGCACTGCCGGTGGTCGGCGACGCGACGGCGAAGGTCGTCTGCCCGGCCGCCCAGGGCACTGTCAACGCTGTCGGAAACACGACACAGGGCATCCTCGGAGACGTCGGTGCCCCGCAACTGCCGCTCCCGCCGCTCCCGCCGGGCCCGAACCCGAACCCGCCCGCGCCGGGCCCCGGCCCGAACCCGCCGGCGCCGAACCCGCCGGGGAACAGCAGCGGTCCGGTGACCAGCGGGCCCGGGAGCGCCGGCCTGCCGGGCGACGCGATTTCGGGCATCTTCACCAACGCCGCGCTGCTGCCGGGCAACCTGGTGCAGGTGCCGGTGATCGCCCAGATCATCCCCGGTCAGCAGGTCCCGACGGTGGACGCCGAGAAGTCCGGCACCGCGGAGGCGCTCCCCGCCATCACGCCGCCGGCGAAGCTGCCGATGCTGCTCGCGGTGCTGGCGCTGGCGATCGTCGCGGCGGCCCTCGTCCGCGCCTGGATCCGCCGCCGGCCCGCCTGATCTCACCCGCGGTGACGCCCGCTTCCACTCGAATGCCGGAGATTCTCGAGTGAGCGGGCGTTACTCGCGTGCCTTACCGTCGTTGTCCTGGGCAGAGGCGACGAGACAAGGGGCGGGGAGCATGCGGGATCGGACACGGAGGGCCACGGCGGCCGGCGCCGCCGCGTTCGTTCTCGCTGGTTCGGCCGTGCTCGGCATGCCCGGCACCGCCTCGGCCGAGACGAAGACCGTCCCCTGCGGCAGCACCGTGGACGCCAAACCGGGCGACACGATCAAGGCCACGACGCCGCTGCTGGGACTCCCGATCACCCTCGGTGTCGTCACCGAAGGCACCACGGTGCTCACCGGGACGATCAACGCGCTTCTCGGCACGCTCTGCAAGGTCACCGTGAACGTGGTGAACACCGTCGTCTCGCCGGTCCCGGTGGTCGGCGCGCCGGCGGCGGGCGCGATCAACCAGGGCGTCCAGGGCGTGACCAGCGGCGCGCAGCAGGGTCTGAGCGCGCTGAGCGGTGGCGGCCGGCAGCAGTCGCCGCAGCCCGGCACGGGCGGTAACCCGCAGCAGCCACCGGCCCAGGGCGGAACCGGTGGCGCACCGCAGGGCGGCACCCCGGCGGGCACCACGCCGATCCCGGAAGCCAACAGCCCGCTCCTGCCCGGCTTCGCGAGCAGCCCGGTGTTCGGCGGTTTCCCGTTCACCCTCGGCATGGGCTACGCGCCGATGCGCGACTACAGCGGCATCCCGTTCGCGACGGCCGGGCTGTTCACGCCGTCGCCGGCGCTCCGGTACGGCAGCCAGATCCCGGGTTACGCACCGCAGTACGGCCTCACCGGTCCGGCGGGCACTGAGGCCGGCAGTTCGAGTGTGCAGACGGCGGGCCAGGCGGAAGCGCTACCCTCCGCGTCGGACGGATTCACGAACGGGTCGAATCTGCCGCTGTTGATCGCGGTTCTGGCACTCTCCGGTGTCAGCGCGGGCCTCGTCCGCACCTGGGTGCTCCGCCGAATGGCCGCGGCAAATTGAGCTGACTGCCGAGTATCTTTCACATATCTCCGTCGTTCATCCTGGTATCCAGGAACATGCTCGTGTCCAGGACGACGTTTCGATAACCCACGGAGGACAGCGCTCGTGCGGAAGATCCCCACCTGGCAGACGACCCGCCGCGCACTGACCATCACCGCCGTCGCCGCCTTCGTGACCGGTGGCGCGTTCCTTTCCGCGGGCACCGCTTCCGCGAGCCAGCAGATCGTCAGCAACAGCTGCACGGGCACGGTCTCCGGCCAGATGGGCGACCAGGTCGCGATCGACGGCGCTTCGGTGAAGACCCTGGTCACGAACGGCGCGAACAACGCCGGGACCCTCGCCGTCGGCAGCTGGGCCGGCGACTCCATCGCCAAGAACCACGCCATCCCGGTCGGCCAGGTGCCGAATTCGGCCGCCGGTGAAGCGAGCGGCGCCGCGATCGGCAAGGCAGTGCGCACCGCACTCGCGAATTCCGGCACCTGGGGCCTCGGTTTCGACTGGAAGAAGACCCTGGACAGTGTCGAGAGCACTGTCGCCAAGAGCTGCGGGCTCACGCTGCTCGCCGGCAACTACGTGGCTCCGAACACCCCGAACCAGCCGGGCGCGGGCGGCACCGGCGCCCAGCAGGGCGGCACCGGGACCACGTCCGGCGGCGCGTCGGGCAACCTCTCCGGCCTGATCCCCGGCACCGCGGGCGGCAGGGGCGGCACCGCGCCGATGCGCGACTACAGCGGCATTCCCACGGCGACCGCCGGCACGGCCGTCGCCCCTGGCGTGCGCTACCCGGCGGACGGCGCCCTCCCCGGCGACGTGTCGGCGCCGCAGGCCGGCCAGGGTGACCAGAGCGGCCAGGGCGCGGACATCCGCGACGCGGGCAACGCGCAGTCGCTGTCGGCTCCCGGCTCGTCGAACGACGTGCAGCTGCCGATGCTGCTCGCGGTGATCGTGCTCGCCGGCGTCACCGCCGGCCTGGTCCGCACCTGGGTCCTGCGTCGAGCGAGCTGACCCCGCGCCGACCCCCGAGGAGACCCCGCTGTCCGGTCTCCTCGATGCCCCCAGGTAGCCTTACCTGGACAAACCCTCCTGTCACGGACAGTCCGTGGCCGCGAGCCCATAGGAGGTGAGTGGTTGTGTCACGCCATTACGAGGTAATGGTCATCCTGGACCCCACGCTCGACGAGCGCACGGTCGCTCCGACGCTGGACACCTTCCTCAACGTCATCCGCACCACGGGCGGAAGCGTCGAGAAGGTCGACGTCTGGGGCCGTCGTCGCCTCTCGTACGAGATCAAGAAGCACGCCGAGGGCATCTACGCCCTGCTGGACCTGAACTCGTCTTCGGACGCGGTCAAGGAGCTGGACCGGCAGCTGTCGCTGCAGGAGACCGTGCTCCGCACCAAGGTCATGCGTCGCGAGGTCAAGCGCGTCGCGGCCAAGCCCGCCGCCAAGGCCTGAGCCCGAGGGAATCCCGATGGCTGGAGACACCGTCATCACGGTGATCGGCAACCTGACGTCCGACCCGGAGCTGCGCTTCACTCCGTCCGGTGCGGCGGTCGCGAACTTCACCGTCGCGTCCACGCCGCGCACGCTCGACAAGCAGTCGGGCGAGTGGAAGGACGGCGAGGCGCTGTTCCTGCGCTGCAACATCTGGCGCCAGGCGGCGGAGAACGTCGCCGAGTCCCTGACCCGCGGCGCCCGCGTCGTGGTGCAGGGCCGCCTGAAGCAGCGGTCGTTCGAGACGAAGGAAGGCGAGAAGCGGACCGTCGTCGAGCTCGAGGTCGACGAGATCGGTCCCTCGCTGCGCTACGCCACGGCCAAGGTCAACAAGGTCAGCCGCGGTGGCGGCGGCGGTGGTGACTTCGGCGGCGGTGGCGGCGGAAACCGCGGTGGCGGCGGAATGCCGGCCGACGACCCGTGGGGTTCCGCCCCGGCCGCCAGCAGCAGCGGTGGCGGCGGCGGCTTCTCCGACGAGCCTCCCTTCTGATCTCGTACACATCCACAAGATTTGAAATTCCAGGAGTAACCAGTGGCCAAGCCACCCATTCGCAAGCCCAAGAAGAAGGTCTGCGTGTTCTGCAAGGCCGAGAAAAAGGGCCGTCCGGAACTGATCGACTACAAGGACACCAACCTGCTGCGGAAGTACATCTCCGACCGCGGCAAGATCCGTGCCCGTCGCGTCACCGGCAACTGCAGCCAGCACCAGCGGGACATCGCCATCGCGGTCAAGAACTCGCGTGAGATGGCGCTGCTCCCCTACACCTCGACCGCACGCTAAGGAGGGCACGGAGATGGCGAAGATCATTCTCACCACCGACGTGGCCAACCTCGGCGGCCCCGGCGACATCGTCGAGGTCAAGGACGGCTACGCGCGCAACTACCTGCTCCCGCGGGGCTACGCGATCGTCGCCTCCAAGGGCGCGGAGAAGAACGTGCGCACCATCCAGCGCGCGCAGGAGAGCCGTCGCATCCGCGACCTCGACCACGCCAAGGAGATCAAGGCGACGCTGGAGGGCCTCGGCGCCATCCAGCTGACCGGCAAGGCGGCCGGTGGCTCGAAGAAGCTCTTCGGTTCGATCACGGCCAACGAGATCGTGGACGCGATCAAGGCGGCCGGTGGCCCGCTGCTCGACAAGCGCGTCATCGAGCTTCGCGACCACATCAAGACCGTCGGCAAGCACTCGGTCGGCGCCCGGCTGCACCCGGACGTCAAGGTCGAGGTGCGGCTCGAGGTCAAGGCCGCGCAGTAAGGCAGTACGTCTTGTGAAGGCGGGTCGCTCCCTGGTGGGCGACCCGCCTTCATACGTTTCGGGGAACCTCGGACACGCCACCGTCGTCGTAGGACAATGGAGCGGGACGCGAAGGGAGCGCAAGCGGGATGGGTAACGAGGTCAACATGTCCGCGCCGTCCGGCGGCGGGGGCTTCACCTTCGACGCCGACAAGATCGACGGCGTGATCAAGAAGTGGCAGGACCTGCAGACCGACCTGCAGAACGACGCGGCCGACGCCAACCTGATGGCCGACGTGAAGGCGCCCGGCAAGGAGTTCGCGAGCAGCGACTGGGAGAAGCTCGCCAACCCGTCCGGCAAGGCGTTCCTCGAGCAGAACCAGAAGATGCAGGAATACGTGAAGAACTACATCCAGGCCCTGCTCGACGCGAAGAAGAAGATCACCGCCGCCGACGCCGACCACACCGGCGACATCTCGAAGGCGGGTACGCAGGCGTGAACCGTCGGCTCGTTCTGCCCGGACTTGTCCTCGCGGCGCTCGCCCTCGCCGGCTGCGACAGCACCACCACCGGCACGGCCAACCCGGTCGCGTCGAACGCGCCCGACACGGCCACGCAGGGCAGTGGCAGCGGCAACGGCGCGCCGAAGGTGTCCAACCCGCTCAACCCGGCGAAGCTGAAGGCCGACGCCTGTTCCGTCCTCACGTCCTTGCAGCGTTCGTCGCTCGGCGTCGAGGACGGCACGCCGCGGACGACGTCCGCCGGCACGACCTGCGCCTGGGTGTACCGCGACGACGAAACCCGCAGCAGCCGCGTCGACATCGCGGCCGACCCGAACACCGACGGGCTCGCGGGCATCTACGACCTCTACGCCAAGGGCGGCAAGGACCAGTACGAGTACTGGGAGCCGACCGAGGTCTCGGGCTACCCCGCCGTCTACGCCGCGACGAAGGACTTCCGCGCCCAGGGCCAGTGCAAGCTGCTGGTGGGCGTGACGGACACCCAGGCCGTCCAGGTCTTCGCGCAGATCGGCAACGGTCCCGGCGCGACCGACCCCTGCCCGCAGACGCTGAAGGTGGCCGAGGCGATGGTCCAGACCTTGAAGGAGGGCTGAGATGCTGGAACTGGTCCTGCTCGGTGGCTTCGCCGCGTACAACATGGCGACCACGCATTCGGACGACCACACGTCGGAGCAGGGCGATCGGAAGATCGACTGCTACGACATCTGGGAGAAGATCACCACCGGTCCCGGCACGGGTTCGATCCAGAACGGGCAGGCGGCGGCCTCGCGGCTCAAGGGCGCCTACTCCGAGCGGCTGAGCACCATCGACGGCCTGGCCAAGGAGATGGACGCGGCCTGGACCGGCGGCGGCTCCGAAGCGGCGCAGAACGCGGGCGCGCACCCGCTGCGGGTGTGGATGGAGGACTCGGGCACCAAGCTCACCGACTCCGACAAGTACCTCGGCGAGCAGAACACCGCGTTCACCACGGTGCACGCGCAGGTGCAGGAAGTGCCGAAGGACCCGCCGAAGAACAACCTGCTCAACGCGGTCACGCCGTGGACGACCGACACCGACCGGGCGATCCGCGACTACAACGCCAAGGGCCAGGCCAACGTCGACGCCTTCAACGCCTACTACAAGGCGAGCAACGACAACGGCCAGAAGATGCCGACGTACTCCGCGCTCAAGGGCCAGCAGGAGAACATCGGCATCGACGACGGCAAGAAGAAGCCGGACGACAAGAACGGCAACGGCAACGGAGACGGCACGGGCCCCGGCGGCACGGGCCCCGGCGGCACAGGTCCCGGCGGCACAGGTCCCGGCGGCTCGAACATGCCGGGTCCGGGTGGCGTCCCGTCCTTCCCCGGCCAGCCCAACACTCCCGGCGGCAGCTTCGACCCGTCGAAGGTGCCGGGCTTCGACGACCGCTCCAAGGTGCCGGGCATCGACCCGTCCAAGGTCCCCGGCGGGAACCTGGACCCGTCCCAGATCCCGGGTGGCAGCTACCCGCCGCCGAACTTCAACGACGGCACCCACTCGTCGGGCTACACGCCCCCGAAGATCCCCGGCGCGGGCGGCTTCGGCCCCGGTGGCTCGGGCGGCGCGGGCGACTTCTCGATCCCCGGCGGCGGAGGCGGCTTCGGGCCTGGCGGGTCGGGCGGGATCGGCGACCCGACGGCGGGCTTCGGGCCCGGCGGCGCGGGCTTCGGCCCGGGCGGCTCGGGCTTCGGGCCCGGCGGCTCGACCGGGGCGGCCCTGCCGGGTGACGCGGGCGCGTCGGGTGCGGGCCGCGGCGGCATGGGCGCCGGCGGGGCGATGGGTGCGGGCGGCGCGGCGGCGGGCCGCGGCGGCGCCACCGGAATGGGCGGCATGGGCGGCATGGGCCACGGCGCCAAGGGCCAGGGCGGCGGTGACGAGGAACGCACCTCGAAGTACCTGCTCGGCGAGGACCCGAACGAGATCTTCGGGTCCGACGAGCTGACCGCGCCGCCGGTCATCGGCGAGTAGCGCACGCGGGACGACCGGGCGCGTGCCAAGATGGCCGCGCCCGAAACTGAGCTTGACTAGGGGGAAGTGCGGTGCTGGACAGGCAGGTCACCATCACGACCGGCACCCTGATCAACCTGATCCGGCGCCGGGGCGGCGAGCCGCACACGGTGCTGGCGGAAAAGCCGACCTGGTACAGCGACGAGGCCCAGCGCGGCGAGGACGAGCGGGTCAACGCCGAGCTCGCCAAGGCCGGGCTGTTCGGCCCGCGCGGCATGCACCCCGGGTTCGTCGCGACGATCGAAGCCGTCGCCCGGCCACAGCTGGAGTACTACGGCTGGATCGACGGCGGCTTCCAGGGCAGGCCGGTCAGCTACCGGTTGCTGGCCGGCAGCACCGGCGGTGAGGCGTTCGTGCTGGCCAAGCACGAGGAGCTGGACGTCGTCGTGCTGGAATCCACCCAGCCGCGCGAGCTGCTCGACGACTTCCTCGGCCAGATCCCGAAGCTGGCGCCGGGGCGCGGAACCCCGCTCGCGGTGCCGAAGAGCCAGTTGGAAGGAACCGCCCGCGGCGACGAAGGCGGGTTCGCCGTCCTCCGCAACGACCGGCCGGCCGAGGGTTCGCAGGAGGTCGAAGAGCTCCGGCGGATCCTGGCGCTGCGCCGAATGGGGAGCGGCAGCCTCTACGTCGCGACCCGCGGCCGCACCGGCGGGCGGCGCCGGATCGAACGCCCGGTGAACTACATCGATACCTCGGAAGGCCGCTGGCTGACCGAGGAGATTCCGGGGCGTGGCGAGAACCGGATCGCCTTCACCCCGGCCGACCAGCGCGTTCTCGCTGACCGGTTACGCAGCGCACACGGCCGGCTCACCGCGGCCTGACCCGGCGGGCGTTCAGCCCTCCGGGTAGCGGCTCTACACTGCGTGATATTCATCCACAGGCCGCGTGATCCAATGGGCCTGAGCTGGTCCACGACACGCCGAACAACGGACTTCACGCGACACGCCGGACGAGTTTTCCGCAAGTTCTCCACACCTTGTTCACAGGGCTTGACCTGCGGTTTCGTCAAAGCCGATCACGCTTGTCCCCAACTTGTCCACAGCTCACACGGCACCTGTGACTGGTTGCCCCCATTCATCCACAGGTTGTCCACAGAAGGGTCCCCATCCTGAATTGCCATCCGCCGTCCGGGGGATCTAGCGTGCGCGCTCGGGCCTGTACTCACGGTGGCGCCTCGGCGTGCCTCCCGGAGCCGAACGGCGTTCGCGCCGATCATCGGGAGGACGAGGTCCACCGAGATGAGCGCGAGCCGGGCCGCGTGCTTCGAGAGCGAAGATCCGGCATAATCGAACGAGTGTTCGACACGATGAGGAGGTGTCCGGGGCGGTGGCGCTGACCGACGACCGCAGTCCGATGTACGCGGAGTCCGACCCGGGTCCGAGCGACCCCGGCTCCGGCGGGTTCGACCGCCAGCCACCTCAGGACATCGCGGCCGAGCAGTCCGTGCTCGGCGGGATGCTGCTGTCCAAGGACGCGGTCGCCGACGTCATCGAAGCGCTCGGCCCCGACGACTTCTACAAGCCGGCCCACCAGGCGATCTACGACTGTGTCCTCGACCTCTACGGCCGCGGCGAGCCCGCCGACCCGATCACGGTGTCCGCGGAGCTGGAGCGGCGCGGGGAGCTGGGCCGCGTCGGCGGCGCGCCCTACCTGCACACGCTGATCGCGACGGTGCCGACCGCGGCGAACGCGGGCTACTACGCGGAAATCGTCGCGGAGAAGGCGGTGCTGCGCCGGCTCGTCGAGGCGGGCACCCGGATCGTGCAGTACGGCTACGGCGCGGCCGCGGCCGACGGCGCGAACATCGACGAGGTCGTCGACCGCGCGCAGGCCGCGATCTACGACGTCACCGAGCGGCGGACCAGCGAGGACTACGTCGCGCTGGAAGAGCTGCTGCAGCCGACGATGGACGAGATCGACGCGATCGCCTCGCGCGGCGGCCAGTCCCAGGGCATCCCGACCGGGTTCACCGACTTCGACGAGCTGACCAACGGCCTGCATCCGGGGCAGATGATCATCGTCGCGGCCCGTCCCGGTGTCGGCAAGTCGACGCTGGGGCTGGACTTCGCGCGCTCGGCGTCGATCCGGCACGGCCTGACCAGCGTCATCTTCTCCCTGGAAATGAGCCGCACCGAGATCGTCATGCGCATGCTGTCGGCCGAGGCGAAGATCCGCCTCGCCGACATGCGCGGCGGCAAGATGTCCGACGACGACTGGACACGGCTGGCCCGGCGGATGAGCGAGGTGTCCGAGGCGCCGCTGTTCGTCGACGACTCGCCGAACATGACGATGATGGAGATCCGCGCGAAGGCACGGCGGTTGAAGCAGCGGCACGACCTGAAGCTCGTCGTCCTCGACTACCTCCAGCTGATGACGTCCGGCAAGCGCGTCGAGTCGCGGCAGCAGGAAGTCTCGGAGTTCTCGCGGCAGATGAAGCTGCTGGCGAAGGAGATCGAGGTCCCGGTGATCGCGATCAGCCAGCTGAACCGTGGTCCGGAACAGCGCACCGACAAGCGCCCGATGCTGTCCGACCTGCGTGAGTCCGGCTCGCTGGAGCAGGACGCCGACCTCGTCATCCTGGTCAACCGCCCGGACGCCTGGGAGCGGGACGACCCGCGCGCGGGCGAAGCGGACCTGATCATCGCGAAGCACCGCGCTGGGCCGACGGCGACGATCACCGTCGCGCATCAGCTGCACTACAGCCGCTTCGTCGACCTGTCCCACGACTGACCGAGGGCGGTCAGCCGAGAGCACCGTACCCGCGGACGAACGCCGTGAGGAGCCTGCCGAAGGTGGCGCGGTCCTCGTCCGGCCAGTCCGCCATGACCTCGGCGAACACCGCGCGCCGGAAGGCGTGCATTTCGTCGAGGTGCGCCTGGCCGGCTTGAGTCGGCACGAGCACCGCACGCCGTCCGTCGCGCTGATCGGCCTCGCGGCGGAGCAGGCCCTGCTCGACCGCGCGCGCCACGAGCCGGCTGGCGCGCGGCTGGTCGACGCCCATCGCCGCGCTCAAGGCCGTCACCGTGCTGGGCTCGCCGCGGTCGGCGAGCTCTTCGACGACGTCGAGCAGCTCGTGCACCGGGTCGTGGGCGCCGCGGCCGCGTGCCTTGCCGATCCGGCTCAGCGCCCGCCGCTGCTGGCTGCGGCGGATCGCGATCATCGCGCGCTCGACGTCGGCCACCGCGTCCGTCATGGTTGCCCCACCTCCAAACTACATGTACTTTTACATGTAGTTGTCGTCGACATTCGGAGTCCTCATGAAACCCCTCGGCTGGTGGCTTCGCCACGTCCACGAGCTTCTCGAATCCTCCATGGCCCAGGCCCTCGAGGCAGAGTCGCTGACCCGCCGGCACTGGCAGGTACTCAACACGATCACCCTCGGCGTCCGCACGCCGGAGGAGATCGACGCGCAACTGGCACCGTTCGTCGCCACCGAGGGTTCGATGGCGGCCAAGGTGGCCGACCTGCGCGCCCGCGGCTGGGTCGCCGACGACGAACTCGCCCTGACCGAGGCGGGCCGCGAAGCCCACGCGCGCGTCGAGGAGCGCGTCAAGGCTTTCCGCGCGTCGGCGACGGACGGCATCAGCGACGACGACTACCGCACCACGCTGCGGACGCTGGAGCGGTGCGCCGCGAACCTCGAAGCCGGCTGAGGAATATCCCGGAGCACACCGGCGTCACTACTCTAGTAGTTGAACTTTCAACAGCTGGAGCCACGATGCCGCGCACCCCGGTCCTCTACCTCAGCCACGGCGCCCCGCCGCTCGCCGACGACGCCACGTGGACCCGTCAGCTCGCCGAGTGGTCCGCGGACCTGCCGAAGCCGAGCGCGATCCTGGTCGTGTCGGCGCACTGGGAGGAGGCGCCGCTGACCATCGGGGCGACGACGACCGTGCCGCTCGTGTACGACTTCTGGGGCTTCCCCGACCGCTACTACCAGGTGAAATACGCGTCGCCAGGGGCGCCGGAACTGGCGGCGAAGGTGCGGAAGCTGCTCCGCTCGACGACTGCGCCGATCCAAAGCACCCCGGTGCACGACGCGCCGGAGCGCGGCCTCGACCACGGCGCCTACGTGCCGCTGGTCGAGATGTACCCGGACGCCGACATCCCGGTGCTGCAGGTCTCGATGCCGTCGCTCGACCCGCGGGAGCTGTTCGACTTGGGCCGCAAGCTCGCGCCGTTGCGCGACGAAGGCGTGCTGATCATCGGCAGCGGCTTCTTCACGCACAACCTGAGCGGCATGGCCCGCGCCGCCGACGGGACGCCGCCCGCGTGGTCGGCCGAGTTCGACCACTGGGGCGACGAGGCCCTGCGCGGCGGCGACGTCGACACGCTGCTCGACTTCCGGCACAAGGCCCCGGCGGCGACGCTCGCACACCCGCGGATCGAGCACTTCGCACCGCTGTTCGTCTCCCTCGGCGCCGGCTCGGACGAAGGATCCGGCCGCACCGTGATCGACGGCTTCTGGCACGGGCTGGCGAAGCGGTCCCTCCAGTTCTCCTGATCTTCCCGAGAACTCTCCGGACGCGAACGAGCCCCAGGAGCCGGTGCCGGCTCCTGGGGCTCGTCGTCTCCGGGGAGGGAGAGAGTCAATCAGGCAGTACTACTTGCGCTTGACCAGACCCAGCAGCTTCGCGAGGAAGCCGGTCGAGTCGAGGGCCGACATCGCCGGAACCTGCGTGGCCGGGGCCGCGCCGTTCAGCACCGGCAGCTTGGCGTTCACCGGCAGGGCCGGGGCGGCCGGCAGGGCCGGGGCGGCCGGCAGAGCCGGGGCCGCCAGCAGAGCCGGGGCGGCCGGCAGCGCGGGCAGCGCGACGGGCAGGCCACCGGTCGGCAGGTCCGCACGCTCGGTGCGGTGCCCCGGCAGGGCACCCAGCGCCGACAGCCCGGTCACCGCGGGCAGCGCCGGCGCGGAGGGCAGGGTCGGCTTCGGCAGCGCCGAGGCGCTGGGCAGGCCGCCCAGGGCCGGCAGGTGCGCCAGCTGCGACAGCCCGGACAGCCCGGACAGCGGGCTGGTCACCGGCGGCACGTCGGCACGCTCGGCATCGATCGGAGCCGTGGTGGGCAGGGCGGTCGGCAGCGCGGGCAGGCCCTGGATGGGCAGCCCCGCCGTCGGCAGGCCGCCGGCGAGACCGGTCAGCGAGGGCAGCTCGTCGGCCGCCAGCTCCGAACCGCCGACCGGGAACGCGATGGCGTCCTCGGCCTCGTCGATGCTCGTCACGTCGGTCGCGTCCGCGATGGCGACCCCGAGCAGCTCGAGGGGCACCCCGTAGATCTGCACCGGCAGCGCGAGCGCGTGGTAGAAGTTGTGGCCCGACAGCCCGGAGCCGTCCCCCTCGGTGACGGACTCGCCACCGTTCTGCGTGGTCAGCGTGTTGTCGCCGGCGCCGTGCGCGACGCCGCCCACGGTCACCGCGTCGCCGAACAGCTGCGGGATCGCGGTCACCGGCAGGTCGAGGATGTTGCCGGAGATGGCACCCTCGACACCCGAGGTGCTGTCGTCGCCCGCGTTCTCCACGGACGTCGTGTTGATCCCGGTGCCCTTGGCGACACCCAGCGCGCTGACGGCGTCGCCGAAGACCTGCACCACCGGCAGCGCGTCCACGCCGACGATGTTGCCGGCCACGCTGCCGCCGTCACCGTTGGTGGTGGCGTCGCCGCCGGCCGCCGACGTGACGTCGTTGGTGCCCTGGCCGGTGCCCAGCGCCGCGCCGGCGATCCCGTCGCCGAAGATCGAGCCGGCGCCCGCGATCGGGGCCTTCACGATGTTGCCGGTGAGCGCACCGTCGTGGCCGTCGGTGACGGCGTTGCCGCCCGCCGTGGCGTCGGTGACGTTGTCGTTCTCACCGGTGCCGATGCCGCCGAGCGCGCCACCGACGCCCATCGCCTGCACGGGCAGCGCGACCGGGGCCGCGATGATGTTGCCCGCGCCGAAGCCGGCCGGGCCGTGCGCCGCGACGTCGCCGCCCGCGTTGGACGTCGTGTCGGTCGAGCCCTTGCCGTGGCCCTGGCCGATGACCGCGCCACCGATGTTGGCGACCTGCACCGGCACCGCCGCCGGCACGGTGCCCAGGTTGGAGCTCAGGAAACCGTAGTCGTCCTCGGTGCTGCCACCGCCACCACCGGAGACGCCCTTGACCTCGTCGGCCGAGCCGGAGCCCTGGCCGATGACCGAGCCGCCGATGCCGAAGACCTCGGCGGGGACGTCGAGCGGCACCTGGACGATGTTGCCCGAGCCGGCCGAGTCGTTGCCCTGCGTGCCGTCGTACGCCCCGGCGGTGACCGTCTTGTACTCGGTCGCCGTGCCGGAGGCGTTGCCGATGTGGCTGCCGCCGATGCCGAAGACCTCGGGCGCGCCCGCGGCCTGTGAGTTGACGATGTTGCCACCGAGGACGGACCCGTTGCCCTTGGTGTAGCTGCCGTTGCCCGCGTTGGCGTCGGTCGTGTTGTCGTGTACCGCGTTCGCCTGGCCGATGTAGGTGGCACCGACACCGAACACCTCGACCGGCAGCGCGATCGACGGGTTCAGGACGTTGCCCGACCCGCTCGAGTTGTCGCCGGCGGTCTTGACGAAGCCGCCCGAGTCGACAGCGCTGGCGGAGCTGCCGGATTCGGGGAGGCCCGCCGAGGCGTTGCCGATCCACGAGCCCGCGACACCCGCGACGTTCGCGATCGGGGACAGCGAGACCGCCCCGCCGTTGCCGGACAGGAACGAGTCGTTGCCGCTGGTCTCGAGGTAGGTCGGGATGCGGAGGCTGCCCTCGCGCGTGCCCCCGGCCGTGGCGTCGGCGGAGGTGGCGCAGCCGTCGGAGTTCGACAGCGAGCCCCACACCGCACCGGAGTTGCAGTTGAACTTGACCGGCAGGGCGATCGGCGCGCCGACCACGTTGCCCGATCCGGCGCTGTTGTCACCGGAGCTGAACAGCGAGCCGCCGGAGGTCGCGACCGTGTCGGCCGAGTAGCCGTGGCTCTGCCCGTTGCCGAGGATCCACGACGCGGCGTTGCCGGTCACCTGCACCGGGGTGGCGAACTGGCCCGCCACCACGTTGCCGGAGAGGGCCGATCCGTCGCCGTTGGTGTCGACGTTCCCGGTCTCGGTGGTGCTCTGGCTGGCCGACCCACCGGTCACGCGGCCGGTGCCGCCGGCGAGCCCGCCGCCGTTCCCGGCGATCTGGACGGGAAGCGCCCAGTCGAGGACGACAGCGTTGCCCGCGAGGCTGGAGCCTTCGCCCGTCGTCGCGACGTCCTGGTTGTGCTCCCAGG
Source organism: Amycolatopsis sp. NPDC051128 (assembly GCF_040682715.1). Classification (NCBI taxonomy): domain Bacteria; kingdom Bacillati; phylum Actinomycetota; class Actinomycetes; order Pseudonocardiales; family Pseudonocardiaceae; genus Amycolatopsis; species Amycolatopsis sp. NPDC051128. Next base: position 41,388 of record NZ_JBFBBN010000015.1, read on the forward strand.
TCTGCGTGTGGTCCCCACCCTCGACGTTCGCGTCACCGATCACGCCGATCGCGTTGTCCACGATCTGGATCGGGACGACGACGTCGCCGGCGACCTTGTTGCCCTTGAGCAGGTTGCCGCTCGGGGAGAAGCCGCCAGCGCCGTCGACCTGGGTGGCACCGCCGAGGGTGCTCTGGCCGATCGGGCTGCCTTCGTCGAGCTGCTTGACAGCCTCGTTCGCGGCCTTGGTGACCGGCTTGGTGCTCAGCTCCGTCTGCCCGGCGGGCAGGTCCAGCTGGCCGAACGGGGTGCCGACCGCGTTGTTGGCTTCCTGGATGGGAGCCGTCACGTTGAGGTCGAGCGGGGACGCCGGGGCGTCGGGGTTGACGTTCTCGTCAGCCGAGGCGATGCCGGTGCCCAGCATCAGCAACCCACCCGTGACCAGCGCGGTCTGGAGGCCGCGCTTTGCCCACGTCTGCATGGGGTTTTTCTCCTTCATTTCGGGTCCCTTACGGGCTTATGGGGGGGTGCGCTCGTCGAATTCGAAACAGGGTCCGAGACGCACCGAGGGGGAAGGAACTTCATGCGGGCGCAAGAGAGCGCACCGCCGTCTCACGGGATACGCGGACGCGGAGCCGTCAAATGAAGACGGACTTGGGTGCGTCAGCGACCCGCGGTGGGAGGTGTTCAGTCAGGAGTGACGCCGGGCTGCGTGCCCGGGGTGCGCGGCGTGTGCCGCAGGCCGCCGCGGTAAGCGCCGGCGGCGGCGTCGCTGACGGCAGCGGAGACCCACGAGGGGACGCCGAAGTTCAGGCCGTCAAGGTGACCACCGGGGGCGGAGGAGCCACCCGGGGCCGTGGGAACAGCCGGCGCGACCGGAAGCTGCGCCGGAACCAGCGGCGACGGCAGGTCACGGTGCCCGTCGCGGGGCTGGCCCGCGGCACCGGTGCCGTCGTCGTGCTGGACACCCGTCGGCATCGCGAGCGCTGCTCGCGACGCGGCGGGGAGCTGGACGGTCGAGACGGCGACCGTGTCCGTGGTCTGGCCGGCGCCCGCGGTCACCGGCTCCTGCCGGACCGGGGCGAGCCCCGGAAGGTCGGGGAGCGGAACCAGGTCGCCGTGCTGGATCGGGTCGAGCAGCTGCCACACCTGGTGGCCGAAGTCCTTGGCCGGCTCGGGGGCGATGGTCTTCGCGATGATCTGGCGGGTGTCTTCCGACTTGCGCGCGATGTGCTCGAACGCGCCGAGGGTGCGCTCCGCCGGGCTGACGACGGCGGCGGTCAGGCCGCTCCACGTCGTGGCGGCACCCGACAAGCCGGCCACACCGTGGTGCACGTCGCCGAGGCCACCGGCGGGCGCCTCGCTCACCGGCAGGAGGGAAGAGGTACCCACCTCGACGGTGTCGGCGGACGCGGTGGCGGAGGAGACGAGCCACGCGGCGGCGGTGCCGGCCAGCGCGCCACCGAGGACGAGCAGCGCACGCGTCACGAGACGGCGGGAGCGCGTCGCGCCCTGCCCCTCGTTCGCCGCGGTGTTCGCCACTCGTTGTCTCCTCGTGCTTGTTCCGTGATCGATCCGGCCACTTGCCGGTGCGGAAGCGACCTAACCAAACCCGCGGCGCCCGGCGCATCCCTGACACGACTTGATGCCCCCATCGTGTGGCGAACACACCGTGTAGTCCAGCCTGACGATGAGTGATCATTCCTGGCAGCCACGTGTGTCGGACGCGGCTGCGGGAAAGCGGCCGAATCGGGCGGCCCAGCCGCTACGGTGATCCGGTGAGCCACGCGCGACGCGAAGACCCGTTCCTGCCGGAGCACGAGGACATCACCGGACTGATCCCCCGGGGCCTGCGCATCAGCGCGGCGCTCGCGTGGCGGGTGATCGTGGTGGCCGCCGTGCTGTACGGGCTGGGCCACGTGCTCGGCTACCTGTCCGTCGTCGTGATCCCGCTCGGGATCGCGCTGCTGCTGTCCGCGTTGCTCGCGCCCGCGGTGCAGAAGCTGGTGGCGCTGCGGTTCCCGCGCGGGCTGGCGACCGCGCTCGTGCTCATCGCCGGGCTCGCGGTGCTGGGCGGGCTGCTCACCTTCGTCGTCACGCAGTTCTCCAGCGGGTTGCCCCAGCTGCAGAAACAGCTGAACGACAGCCTCGACCAGATCAAGGACTGGCTGCTCAACGGGCCGCCGCACCTGCGCCAGGAGCAGATCCAGGACTTCATCAACCAGGCGATCGGGTTCATCCAGAACAACCAGGCGTCGATCACCACGACCGCGCTGACCACGGCGAGCACCGTCGGCGAGATCCTCACCGGGTTCCTGCTGACCCTGTTCATCACGATCTTCTTCCTCAGCGGCGGCGAGGGCATCTGGACGTTCCTGGTCCGCGGCGTGCCGGGGCGGGTCCGCAACCGGGTCGACGTCGCCGGGCGCCGCGGGTTCGCGTCGCTGGTCAGCTACGTGCGGGCGACGGCAGCGGTCGCCGTGGTCGACGCCGTCGGCATCGGCGTCGGGCTGTGGATCATGGGCGTGCCGCTGGTGATCCCCCTGGCGACGCTGGTGTTCATCGGCGCGTTCATCCCGATCATCGGCGCCGTCCTCACCGGCGGCGTCGCCGTGCTGATCGCCCTGGTGACGAACGGCTTCATCGGCGCGGTGATCGTGCTGGCCATCGTGATCGGCGTGATGCAGCTGGAGAGCCACGTCCTGCAGCCGCTGCTGCTGGGCCGCGCGGTGAAGCTGCACCCGCTCGCGGTGGTGCTCGCCATCACCGCCGGCCTGGTCGGCGCCGGGATCGCCGGCGCCCTGCTGGCCGTGCCGCTGCTGGCGGTGCTGAACGCCGGCGTCCGGTCGCTGCTGCACGAGACCGACCCGGACCCGGCCGAGGTGGACGTCCTCAAGGACCAGGCCGCGCAGCCGAACGACGCCGAGCCGGGCACCGGCCAGGCGGAGATCGCCACGCGCGGCGAAGACGAATGACCACCGCGCGGACGCCCGACCCGATCACGCCGATGTGGCGTGGCGTGCTCGCGTTCCGCGTGCTCACCTGGCTGTTCGCCTGCGCCACCGTGATCGTCCAGAACGGTCACTACCAGCGGGAATGGCTGGCGTGGACGGTCCTCGGCGTGATGGCCGCGTGGTCGGTCGTGAGCAGTTTCCTCTACCTCCGCGAGCGGACGCGGCCGCCGGCGCTGGTCGTCTTCGACCTGGTGCTGACGACGGCGTTGCTGCTGACTTCGCCGTGGGTGCTCAGCGACGCGCAGTTCGCGCTGAACGTCCCGCTCATCACCACGGTCTGGGCGGCCGTGCCGCCGGTCGCCGCCGGCGCGCGGTTCGGCGCGGCCGGCGGAGTGCTCGCCGGGCTGGTGGTCGGCGTGGCGACCGGGCTGGCGCGGGAGAAGTTCGACCTCGACGTCGCCCGCGACGGCGTCCTGCTCGCCGCCGCCGGGCTGCTGGTCGGCATGGCCGCGACCATGGGACGGCGGTCCGCGGCGCGGCTGGAGCAGGCGTTGCGGAAGGAAGCGGCGACGGCCGAGCGGGAGCGGCTGGCCCGGTCGATCCACGACAGCGTGCTGCAGGTGCTGGCGCGGGTCCGCAAGCGCGGCAACGAGGTCGGCGGCGAAGCGGCCGAGCTGGCCCGGCTGGCCGGCGAGCAGGAGATCGCGCTGCGGTCGCTGGTGACGACCGAGCCGCCGAAGCCGGACGACAGCGGCACGACGAGCCTGCGCGCCGCGTTGCAGCTGCTCGCGACGACGTCGGTGCAGGTCTCGACCCCGGCGGACGACGTCGGGCTGCCGGCGCACGTCACCGACGAACTGGTCGCCGTGACCCGCGAAGCGCTGGCGAACGTCGAAAAGCACGCAGGCCCCGAAGCGCACGCGTGGGTGCTCCTGGAGGACCTCGGCAACGAGGTCGTGGTCAGCGTCCGCGACGACGGCCCCGGCATCCCTGACGGCGTCCTCGAGCGAGCGGCCGCGGAAGGACACCTCGGCGTGGTGGAATCCATCCGGGGGAGGGTCCGCGACCTCGGCGGGAGCGCGACCCTCGACACCGGGCCCGGGCGGGGCACGGAGTGGGAGGTCAGGGTGCCGAGCACGAGGGGGGCGAGATGAGCGACGAACCGCTGATTTCCGTGATGGTGGTCGACGACCACCCGATCTGGCGCGACGGGGTGGCCCGTGACCTGACCGAGCACGGCTTCGACGTGCGGGCCACCGCGCCCGACGCCGACGCGGCGCTGCGGATCGCGCGCACCGTGCGGCCGGACGTCGTGCTGATGGACCTCAACCTCGGCAGCACCTCGGGCGTGGACGCCACCCGCGAGATCACCGCGGCGCTGCCGTCGACGAAGGTGCTGGTGCTGTCCGCGAGCGGCGAGCACAAGGACGTCCTGGAGGCCGTGAAGGCCGGCGCGTCCGGCTACCTCGTCAAGTCGGCGTCCGCGGCGGAACTCGTGGACGCCGTGCACCGGACCGCCGCCGGCGACCCGGTGTTCACCGCGGGACTGGCCGGGCTGGTGCTCGGCGAGTACCGGCGGATGGCCGACGCCCCCGCGGGAGGTGCCGAGCCGCCCCGGCTGACCGAGCGCGAAACCGACGTCCTGCGGCTGGTCGCGAAGGGGCTGACCGCGCGGCAGATCGCCGAGCGGCTCGTGCTGTCGCACCGCACGGTCGAGAACCACGTGCAGTCGACGCTGCGGAAACTGCAGCTGCACAACCGCGTCGAGCTGGCCAGGTACGCGATCGAACACGGCCTCGACGAGGAGTGACCCTCAGGGGAGGACCGCGATGCCGTTCCACTGACCGGTCGGCACCGCGGCCTTGCCCAGCCGCCAAGCCGGTTCGCCCGGGTGCCAGCCCGCGAGGACGCCGTCGGCGAGCACCAGGTCTCCGACGTCGGACCAGTCGAAACCCCCCGCGGACTTCAGGTGCTCGGTGATGAACGGCATCCCCGGCGCGTGTTCCCAGGTCTGCGTGTCCGGACGGAGCAACCAGATGTCCCGGGTCTGCTGCGGGCCGCGGTAGGACGGGTTGAAGAAGTCGACGGCGAAGATGCCGCCGTCGCGCGACGGAACGACGGCCGGTGGGCCGCCGGTCACCGGCCGGGTGAGTGGCTTGCGGCTGCCGTCGCGCAGGTCGAGCAGGCTGAGATCGGTGAAGCCGTCGAGCAGCAGCCAGTCGTCGGTGGCGCCGAGGATCCGCGGGTGCTGGCGGACGGTGCGACCGGTCTCCGGGTCGATCAGCGCGTCCGTCGACTCGGCGGCGCCGGCGTTGATGGTGATCAGCAGGCCCTGCCGGATTTCGGCACGGACGCTGGTGTGGCAGCTGGCGGACTGGCCACGGCCCAGCTCGGCACCGGCGAGCGAGACGTGCTGGAGGCGGCAGCTGTCCGGCGCGTCCTGCCGGATCAGCCACACGCTCTCGCCGTCGGCGGCGGGCGCCACCGACCAGCCGCGACCGAGGGAACGCGGCGGACTCGACGGGCCGGTGTACGCGAGGATTTCGGCCGGTTCCTCGTTTTCGGGGTCGCGGGAGTAGGCGGTGAAGACCGCGTGCGTGCCGACGCGCAGGACGGCCAGCCCCAGGCCGGGGTACCCGGGCGGCGTGGCCGCCGGTCCTCGGTCGGCGTCGAAGAGCGTGGGGCCGGTGGTGGGGAGCAGCGCCGTCACGCCGATGCCACCGGTCGTCTGGACACCCGTCAGACCTTCCAGCGGGGTCGGCGCGGTGGACGGCGTCGTGGTGGCCGACGGCGGCGGCGGGCCGGGATCTCCGCCGGTGCACCCGGACAGCAGCACGAGCGCCGCGCCGAGAACGGCGCCGCGGATTACGGGTCCGTTCAGGGTTTTCCCCCGATCTCCCTGGCGAAATACGGTTCTACCATCATGTCATGGGCGAGGAAGAGACCACGACGGCGGAACCGGTGACCGAAACCAAGCCGTTGAGCGAGCGCGATCTTCGCGTCTCCGACGACGAGCGCGAGCACGTCGTCGGCGTGCTCCAGAAGGCTATCGGTCGCGGCATGATCGACCTCGACGAGTTCACCGAGCGCACCGACCGCGCGCTCGCGTCGAAGACCCGAGGCGAGCTGAACGCCGTGCTGGCCGACCTCGCCGGTCTCTACCACCCGGCCGCGGCCCTCGCCGCTGCCCCGGCATACGCGCCTCCGGCGGGCTACGACGGCTTCGCGCCCGGACGGCGTGTCGAGCTCAACGCGAAGTACTCGTCGCTGCACCGCGGCGGGCCGTGGGTGGTGCCGCCGGAGATGGTCGTGCGCAACAAGTACGGCTCGACCAAGCTGGACTTCACCGAGGCCCAGGTGCAGTCGCCGGTGGTGCACATCGAGCTGGACGCCAAGTGGGGCTCGGTCGAGATCATCATCCCGGAGCACGCCGCGATCGACGTCAACGCGATCACCGACGTCAAGTTCGGCGCGATGGAGGACAAGACGCACAGCAACGGGCGGATGGGGAACCCGCGGTACGTGCTGAGCGGCCGGGTGCACGGCGGTTCGCTGGTCATCCGGCATCCCCGACGGGGGTTGTTCGGCTAGCCGGGGCCCCTCTGCCCCCGGCGTCAAGAAGGCCTCCCCACCCAGGCATCGGGTGGGGAGGCCTTCGCCGTCAGAGGTTCCGCCGGACCGACCAGACGAGCACGGCGAACGCGACGGCGGCGAGTCCGGCGACGACGTGCAGGCCGGCGGCGAAGCCGTGGGCGCGGACGACGGCGTTGCCCAGCGTGCCGACAGTCGCGAGGCCGAGCGCGTAGCCGAACTCGTTGACGGTCTGGGCCAGCGACGCGGCGGCGCCCGCCTTGCGCGGCGGGACCGAACCGATGACGAGGTCGGTGCCCAGCGCGACCATCGGGCCGACGCCCAGCGCCGTCACAGCGAACCCGAGCGCCGGCCACACCGGCCCGGCCGAGGGTTCGACGAAGGTGAGGACGACCATGCCGGCCGCGGCGAGGACGACACCGCCCGCGATCAGCGCACCCGGCCGGCAGTGGCGGGCGAGGACCGGCGCGGCGAGGAAGCTGACGGTCGAGGCGGCCATCCCCGGCAGCAGGCCGAGCGCGGCGCCGACCGGCGAGAGCTGCTGCGCGACCTGGAAGAACTGGGCGACGAACAGCATCGTCGTGCCGCCGAGCATGCTGAACAGGAGCATCCCGCCGAGCGTGGTGCGGAACGCCTTCGCGGCGAACAGGCTCAGGTCGACCAGCGGGTCGGCGAGGGCGCGCTGCCGCTTCACGAAGACGTACCCGACGGCAAGGCCGGTGACGAGCGCGGCGACCGGCACGAAGTGGACGCCGTCACGAGCGAGTTCCTTGACGCCGTAGACGGCGGGCAGGATCGCGGCGAGGGAGAGGGCGACGCTCGGCAGGTCGAGGCGGCCGGCGGTTTCGTCGCGGTGCTCGGGCAGCAGCTTCGGGCCGATGACCAGCAGCAGGACCATGGCCGGGACGCCGAGGAGGAAGACCGAACCCCACCAGAAGTGTTCGAGCATGAAGCCGCCCACCATCGGGCCGACGATCGCGCCGACGGTGAAGCAGCCGGCCCAGATCCCGATCGCTTCGGCGCGCTGCCGCGGGTTCTCGAACATGGTGCCGATCAGGGCGAGGGTGGACGGCGCCAGCGTCGCCCCGGCGATCCCGAGCGCGGCCCGCGCGGCGATCAGCATGACGGCGCTGGCGGAGAAGGCGGCGACGACGGAGGCGACCCCGAAGGCGGCGGCCCCGGCGAGCAGCAGCTTCCGCCGCCCGATCCGGTCGCCGAGGGTCCCCATGGTGACCATGAACCCGGCGACCATGAAGCCGTAGGTGTCCATGATCCACAGCTGCTGGGTGCCGTCGGCGTGCAGGCTGACGGCGAGCTTCGGGAGGGCGAGAACGAGGACGAAGACGTCCAGCGAGACGAGCAGGGTCGGCAGGGCCAGCACGGCCAGGCCGATCCACTCCCGACGCCCGGCCCTCGGCGCTTCGACCGGAGCCGACGCCGATGTCGGCGCCTGCGTCGGCGTCTCGGCGGTGATGGTGGCGGTCATGACGGCGTCCTCTCGACGGGGTTCGGTGCTCCTCACCTCTTCGTCGAGCGGCCACCGTCAGGATCGACAGCCGGTGCCGGAAATTTCGGGCGGAAAGCCGGGAAGGCCGCCCTGAGGGAATCTGAGCTCCTCAAGGCGGCCTTCACGGACCAACGACAGGTTGTCCACACCCCTCGTTCAATGTGGACAACTGCGCCCCTCCAGGCTCGCACAAGTCAGCACCGCCGGTGATCACCGATAGACTGAAAGTGGGGGGGCGCCCCCAGGAATCTGTCAGGCCGAGGCCAGCCGGGTCAGGGGCGGGCCGCCGCGCGGGCGGCCACCGGGTCCGACGTCGCCAAGGCCGCTTCCGCCAGTGCTTCGCACTCGGCGAGGGTGGCGGTGGCCAGGCTCGCGCCCACCGTGCGGACCGCCGGGGCGTTCATCGACAGGCTCGTCAGTCCCAAACCGGCGAGGACCAGGGCCAGCCGGGGGTCCGCGGCCGCCTCGCCGCAGACGCCGGCCGGCTTGCCGGTGGCCTTCGCCGCGTCGCCGATCAGCTTGAGCAGGCGCAGCAGCGCCGGCTGCCACGGGTCGTTGAGCTTCGCGACCGCGCCCAGCTGGCGGTCCGCCGCGAACGTGTACTGGGCCAGGTCGTTCGTGCCCACCGAGACGAAGTCGACGACGCCGAGGATCTCGCGGGCGCTCAGCGCCGCCGCCGGGATCTCGATCATCACGCCGGCCCTGGCGATGCCCGCCGCGCGGACGCGGTCGGCGAACCAGGCGGCCTCGTCGGCCGTCGCGACCATCGGGGCCATCACCGAAACCTCGGCGCCCGAATCCGCCGCCGCGCCGGCGATGGCCTCGAGCTGGCGGTCCAGCACCTCCGGGCGGTCGAACGCCACCCGCAGCCCGCGGACGCCGAGTGCCGGGTTCGGCTCCGTCTCCGGCGAAAGGAAGGCCAGCGGCTTGTCGGCGCCCGCGTCCAGGGTCCGCACGATCACCGGCTTGCCGCGGAACGGCGAAAGCACCGCGGTGTACGCCGCGCGCTGGTCGGCCACCGACGGTTCGGCCGGAGCGTCCAGGTAGCAGAACTCGGTGCGGAAGAGACCGACGCCCTCAGCGCCCGCGTCGGCCGCGGCCTGCGCGTCGGCCGGGGAGCCGACGTTGCCGTAGACCTTCACGCGGTGGCCGTCCGACGTCGCGCCGGTGCCGTTCCACTCGGCCCGCCGCGCGATCGTCGCCGTGACGACCGGAGCGGCCGGGTCGGCGATCTCGACGAGACCGGTGTCGCCGTCGACCGCAAGCGCTTGCGCGTCCAGCGCCAGCAGGCCGCGGACCGCGACGACGGCCGGGATGCCGAGCGCGCGGGCCAGGATCGCGGTGTGGCTGGTCGGACCGCCTTCTTCGGTGACCAGGGCGAGCACCTTGGCCGGGTCGAGCCCCGCGGTGTCGGCCGGCGCGAGGTCGCGGGCGACCAGCACGCTCGGCGACGTCAGCTCGGGCACCCCCGGCGGCGCGATGCCGAGCAGTTCGGCGATCAGCCGGTCGCGGACGTCGCGCACGTCGCGGACGCGCTCCGCCATGTACCCGCCCGCGGCGGCCAGCGCTTCGGCGAAGCCTTCGGCGGCCTGGTAGACGGCTCGCGCGGCGGGCAGGTTCTGCGTCTTCACCAGCTGTTCCGCCTGCGCCGCGAGGGCCGGGTCGGCCGCCATCGCCGCGGTGGTGATGAGGATCGTCGCCGCCTCTCCCGCGGCGGTCTCGGCCTGTTTCTCCAGGCGTCCGGCGACGATCGCGGCCGCGGGCGCGATCCGGGCGGCTTCGGCGGCGGGATCGGCGGGAGCCGGGGTGGCGGCGGGCTCGCCAAGCGGCTCCGCGACGCGGACGACAGGACCACTCGCGCGGCCGGGGCTGACGGCGACCCCGGACAATGACTCAGGCATGGTCTAGACCATAGCTCAGATAGGCCTGGATATCTCGTGGTGGCGGGCACAAACCACGTCGACGTACCTGCTCGAGCACCGGCCGGACCTCCTCGCGCCACCAGGCTTCGGCCAGTTCGTCCCGGCTGCGCACCGGCCGTCCGGCCAGCATACGGCGGAATCCCCAGGCCTCGGCGGAGTCGGCGAGCCGGAACCAGTCGGCCGGATCGTCGAGCCACAGACCGAGGCGGACGTCGTCCGGCAGCGGGACGCGCTCGAGGAACATCCGCTCGGCGGTCTTCGACGGCAGGTCGGCGAGGGTCAGGCAGCGCAGCGCGCAGGCCACCGTGCTGATCCACCGGACCCGCGCGCGGACGGTCCGGGCACCCCGGGCGCGTGCGATGGCGACGCGGTGGTGACCGTCCTCGACGAAGAACATTTCCGAGAGCCGCACGAGCCGCACCGGCGGGAGGTCCGCCGACGTCCGCGTGAGGTGCTCCCAGCGGTCGCGCAGCGCGCGGTTGCGTGGCCGGAACTCGCGGTCGAAGTCCCCGGCGCGGGCGACCGTGCCGACGACGCCCTCCAGCGGCACGTCGTGCACACCCTCGTCGACCTCGGTCTGCTTGCCGAGCGCCTGCAGGGTTTCGCCGAGCGGCATGATCGCGAGGTGGTCGGGCCGGCGCGCCTCCGCGAGCGCCCTCAGCTGAGCGGCGTAGCCGCGCCACCAGGCCGAACCGAACGAATCGCCCATGTGAGGGGCAACACGGGCTTCGGGATGATCATTCCCCCAGCTCGGCGGCGGTCGGGTAGGACGGCTGAGCTCCGTGCCGCGTCACGCTGAAGGCCGCGACGCGCACCGCGCGCTTCGCCGCGGAGACCAGGTCGGCGCCGTCGGCGAGCGACGCCGCGAGCGCGCCCGCGAAGGCGTCACCGGCCCCGGTGGTGTCCACGGCCTCGACCTTCGGCGACGCGACCTCGGTGACCTCGCCGGCCTCCACGACGACGGCACCGGCCGCGCCGAGCGTGACGACGGCGGCGCGCGGCCCGAGGTCGAGCAGGTTCCGGAAGTCCGCGCCGGGCCCGGTCAGCCAGGCGGCCTCGTGCTCGTTGACCAGCAGGACGTCGAGCTTGGCCAGCGTCTCCGGCGAAAGCTTCGCCGCCGGGGACAGGTTCAGCAGCACCTTGACGCTCTTTTCGGCGGCCCGCGCCACGGCGTGCTCGACGGTCGGCAGCGGCACCTCGAGCGAGACGACCATGACCTCCACCCCGTCGAAGACGGCGTCGACGTCGGCGGGCTCCAGACTCGAATTGGCGCCGGGGGAGACCAGGATCGAGTTCTCGCCGTCCGGGGTGACGGTGATGTAGGCAATGCCGGTCGGCCGGTCGCTGGTCCGCACGAGTCCGGTGTCGACGCCCGCGGCGCGGAGCGAATCGAGCAGCAGCCTGCCGTAGGGATCGTCGCCGACGGCGCCGAGCAGCGCGACGTCCGCCCCGAGCCGGCCCGCCGCGACCGCCGTGTTGGCTCCCTTGCCACCCGGCGAAAGCACGGTGTCGCCGCCCAGCACCGTCTCCCCACCCGCCGGCCGCCGATCCACCGCGACCACGAGGTCGGCATTGGCGGATCCCACAACGAGCACGTCAGAGTTCATCCCCGCACTGTGCCACGAAACCCGTTCGGACCAGGTCAGCACCGGCGCGGAAGAGGAAAGTGAAGGTTTTTGTAACTTATCCGGGGCGGAGTGCGACAATCAGGCGTGCAGCGGAACCCCGCCACTCGATCGGGGGATGTTTGTCCCTCGGCCGTCACTTCGCGGACCGGTCCCGCTCTCCAGGTGCGTCGTCGCGGCAACGCGGTGACGGTGCCCCCACCGGCGAAAGCCGGGCAGGGCATCATGTCGTCGGCGCCGATCACGTAGCCCCCCGAGTGATCGGCGTCGGCGGCGCCCCGCCCGAGGGTCAGCCAACCGTCTCCACCGCGGCCGCCTGTGTCACGCGTTCGGCCGCGGGCCGGGAGATCTTCTTGACCAAGAGCTCGTCACCGTCGCGGGAAATCGCGCGAAGGGTGACGTAGTGCCGGGTGGCGCTCTTCGTCGGTGGCTCGGTCGTCAGCCGCGCGAGGTCGGCTCGCCGCACCACGACCGGCGCGCCCTCCCGTGGTCGCCAGGTGATCACGGCGGCCGTCAGGACGAATTCTCCGAGGTCACCCCGATAACGCGTCCGGTAGAGCAGCACCCAGATGACCACGGCGACCGGCAGCGGAATCCCCGGCGGGATGTCGTAGAAGGCCGGCGCGGTGAAGTCGGCGACGACGGCCAGCCAGCCCGCCCACAGGAAGAACTTGCGGCCGGCGGACGCCTGATCGGCGCCGACGACCGATCGGGGCTCGGTGGCGCGCCAACGCCGGATCAGCGGCTTCACCGGATGCGGCAAGCCGAAGCCGCCGCGCCGGACGTTCTTCGAGGTCCAGCGCCTGAGCCCCGGCCGGTACCGCTCGATCGCCGCCGCGGCCTTCTCGGCCTCCTCCCGAGCCATGGCCGACGACAGGATGTAGCCGTCCTCGGATTCGTGCCGGAGACCCGGCGCCAGGTATCGGACAGCCGCCTCGTCCACCAGGGAAACGGCGAGGGCGACCCGGTCAGCGGGTTGGCCCTCGCGGAAGACGAAGCCACGCACCTCGGCCCACGGCAGGACCAGGGTGGTCTCGTCTTCGAGCGGCTGGCCGAACCCGTCGGGGCCGAACTCGACCCGGACCCGCACCAGCGCGCCGTGGCGACGGAGGTAACGCCCGAGGATCGGCCTTACGCAGAAGCACCCCACCGCCAGCAAGGCGAGCCCGGGCGTCACCACGTGGGCCACCGGATCGTCGCGGCGCAACCACAGCAGGAGACCGGCCGAAACCGTGAGCACGATCCCGATGAAGATCACGCACCCGGTCGCCAGCTTCAGGTCACCCGGCGGATTGTGGATCGGCAGCCGGACCTGGACCGCGGCCTGCTCCCGCCCGTTCGGAGTCGTCGACACCACAGCGGCTAGATCGACCCGGAAATGCGCTGGGCGCCCTGATGCCGGAAGACCGGTTCGGGCTGTTTCTCGTTGTAGTGGTTCTTGCGGTACTCCTTGTCGACCTCGTCGTAGGCGCCCGCGGTCTTCTTCCCGGCTTCTTTGCCCGCTTCTTCGCCGAGCGCCTTGGGCAGGTCCTTGAGCCCGTCCTTGAAGATGCCCGGGGCCGCGTGGGCGGCGTCCTTCAACGCTGCGAGCAGTTTCTGTCCGACGATCCGGAACAGCCCGCTCAGGTCGTCGAACTTCTTGACGCCCTTCGCGAAGGCGCGCATGAGTTTCCGCAGCCACTCCAGCATGCGCTCGCCGGTCGAGACGATCTCGACCGTGCCTTCACCGGCAAAGCCGGCGGGCGCCGCCGGGCCCGGGTAGCGCGCGAGGATGCTGATCAGCTTGCCGATGCACTCGGTGAGCAGATCCCGGAGCACGCTGCGCACGACGTTCAGGATGCTCTTGCAGACCTCGATGAGGACGGAAATGGCTTTCGCGCCACCGGCGACGCCGGAGTACATGTCGCCGAGCTCGGCGGCGAACGCGCGGTAGGCGTCCGCGCCTTCGCCCTTCCATTCGGCGCTGTCCGCCTTGACCGCCTCGGTGAGGTCCTTGGCCACACCGTCGATTTCGTCGCTGATGTTGGCCCAGGTCTCCTGCATGACTTCGAGCTGTTCCTGGTTGCCGGTCACCCAGTCGAGGGGTGCGCGCAGGAACTCGACGTGCTCGATCAGCCAGCCGAGGCCCATGCTGGCCAGGCCCGCGATGGGGTCCTGGAGGAACTCCGCCACCCCGGCGACGCCGAAGCCGAGGTTGAGCAGGCCCTCGGTCCAGTCGCCGTCGGCCGCCTTGGTCGCCGCGTCCCAGAAGTCCTGCGCCATGCCGGCGCCTTCGAGCGCCGAAGATCCTTCGTCGACCTTCTTCTTGGCCGCCGTCACCAGAGCGTTCTCAGTCAACGTGGAGCCCGTCCAGGCTCGCCTTGACGTCCTGCTCGCGCCAGTCGACGTGCTGCGACCAGGCGCGGACGCGGTCGATCTGCTCCTGGGCCACGTTCTTCGCGTGGCCGATGGAGTCGCTGCCCAACGTCTGCGCGACACCGCACAGCGCGCCGAGACCACCGGCCTGGCCGATGAGACCGAAAGCCATCGGGTCGACGACCTGGCCCGCCGCGTCCAGCGCCTTCGCGAACCGCTCGACGAGCGGCTCCAGCGTCTTCGCGTGGGACAGCAACTGCGCCGGTTCGATCCGGATGTCCGGCTGCGGGTTGTTCACGGCATTCCCTCCTCGTTCGCCTGGTCAGCGCAGGTAGTCGCCGTCGCTGAAGTAGTCGTCGTCGGCGCCGGCTTCCGGCGGGCGGCGCGGCGGCGCGGCGGGCGGCTTGGGCGCCGCCGGTTTCGGCGGAGGCGGGGGTTCCTCCTCCGTGAGGAAGCGGGACCCGTCGGTGGGTGCCGCGGGCCCGCCTTCGACGAAGCCCTGCGGCTCGGGCTCCGGGTACTCCCGTTGCAGCTGACCGACCAGCTCGGTCATGGTCTCGGTGCCGACGATCGACGGCATCCCGGTCTGCACCGCGCCGGCCAGCTTGCTCTGCGCGCGCCGGACGGTCCGCAGGATCTCGTCGGCGAGGTTCGGCTTCTCCCGGACCGAGTGCCCGATCTCCAGGTCGACGAGGTTGCCGAGGTGGTTGACCTTGACCGCGATCTGACCGTCCTGGCTGCGTTCGGACACGGAGACCGCCGCCATCTCCGCCTGCATGCGGTCGGCCTTCTGCCTGGCCTCGGCAATCTTGGCCTCGAAGCCGGCGAGCAGCTGCTCAGGGTTCGTCACGCGAACCTCCCCCGTTCACGTCAGTAGCCGTACGGCGACCGAGTGTGGCACACGGCACCGACAGTCGCGGCTGGTTCCGCTCGGTGTGACGAAGACCCTGCGGTCGAAGCGGCGTGACCAAACCTCAAGGCAAGGGCCTGAGCTGCGCCTTTCGTTACGGCGGAGATCGCGTAAATGCAAAACTTGTCGTAGTGACCACCTAGACTGTTCGGATGAGCCACCCCACGCGGAGGGGTCGCGCGCGTGCGGCTACCGAACAGGACATCCGGCGGACCGCCCGGAAACTGCTCGTCGAGCAGGGGCCCGAGGCGGTCACCCTGCGTGCCATCGCGCGGGAACTGGGGATCACCGCGCCCGCGCTCTACCGGTACTACGAATCGCGGGACGACCTGGTCGAGAACCTGCGGCTGGACGTCTGCGCCGACCTGGCCGACGAGCTCACCGAGGAGATCGCCGAGCTGCCGGACGACGGGATGCTGCGGCTGTTCGCCATCTGCAAGGGCTTCCGGCGGTGGGCGCTCACCCACACGAAAGAATTCACGCTGGTCTTCGCGTCGCCGACCGGCGGGGTCGGGTCCGCCGCCGGCTCCGCGCTGAGCCGGGTCGACGAGCCCTTCGGACGCATCTTCCTGGCCGCTGCCGGGCGGGTGCTCGCGCGGACCGACATCGTGCTCCCGTCCGCCAGCGGCGTCCCCGACGAGCTGCGAGACGACCTCCAGACGTTCCAGGAATCGCTCATCACCGTGCTCGCCGAGTCCGACCAGGACGTGCCGGTCGAGAAGATCGACCTCGGCGTGACGTACCTGATGATCCAGTTCTGGGCCCGGCTCTACGGGCACGTCACGCTCGAGGTCTTCGGCAACTACCCGATCCCGATGTCCAAGCCGGACGTCCTCTTCGAGGCGATGCTCATCGACCTGGCGCGCGAGATCGGGCTCGACCGCGGCTAGGCCGCGTGGCCGCCGTCCACCGAGAGGACAGCGGCCGTCACGTACGCGCTGGCCGGCGCGGCCAGGTAGGACACCGCCGAAGCCACCTCGGACGGCGACCCGTAGCGGTCGAACGCCGTCAGCGCGCGCTGGTCCGCCGCGTACGGGCCGTCGGCCGGGTTCATCTCCGTGTCCGTCGGACCCGGGTGGACCAGGTTGACCGTGATGCCGCGCGGCCCCAGCTCACGCGCCAGCGCCTTGGTCAGGCCCACCATCGCCGCCTTGCTGGTCGCGTACAGCGCCATGCCGGGCCCCGGCACGCGGTCCGTCACGCAGCTGCCGATCGTGATCACGCGGCCGCCTTCGCCCAGGTGCGCGGCCGCCGCCTGCGTCACCGCGAACACGCCGCGGACGTTGACGCCGAGCACGCGGTCGACGTCCTCGATGGCCGTGTTCTCCAGCGGGCCGACGAAGCCGACGCCCGCGTTGTTCACCAGGACGTCCAGTCCGCCGAACTCGGCGACCGTCGCTTCCACGGCCGCCGACACCGCGGCCGCGTCCGCCGAATCCGCCTGGATCGCCAGCGCGCGGCGGCCGAGGTTCTTGATCTTGTCGACCACCTCGGCCGCCCGCGCGGCGTTGTGCTGGTACGTCAGCGCGACGTCCGCGCCGTCCTCGGCGAGCCGCAGTGCCGTGGCCGCGCCGATGCCGCGGCTGCCGCCCGTCACCAGTGCCACCTTGCCGTCGAGGGTCATCCCCGGTTCTCCTTCGATCGAACGGATTTCCTTGACCGCTCAATGAAATCGGGAACGCCGTCGAAGCACTGGCGTCTTTCCGCCGTGGCGCTACCGCGTCACAGCACGATGTTGATCAGCCGCCCCGGCACCACGATCACCTTGCGCGGCGAGCCGTCGCCGATCATCGCCGCCACCTTCTCGTCCGCCAGCGCGGCCGCCTGGACCGCTTCCGACGTCGCGTCGGCCGGCACCGTGACGCGGGAGCGGACCTTGCCGTTGACCTGGATCGGGTACTCGACCGAGTCCTCCACCAGGTACTTCTCGTCCACCACCGGGAACGGGCCCTGCACCAGCGAGTCCGCGTGACCCAGCCGGTGCCACAGCTCCTCCGCCAGGTGCGGCGCCAGCGGCGCCAGCATCAGCACCAGCGGCTCGGCCAGCTCACGCGGCGTCGACGCGGCCGCGCCGTACACCTTGGTGACGTGGTTGTTCAGCTCGATCAGCTTCGCGCCGGCCGTGTTGAACCGCATCTCCGCGTAGTCCTCGCGGACACCGGCGATGGTCCGGTGCAGCACCTTCCGGTCGGCCTCCGTGGCGTCCTCAGTGGACACTCGCAGCTCGCCGGTCGTCTCGTCGACGACCAGGCGCCACAGCCGCTGCAGGAACCGGTGCGCGCCCACGACGTCCTTCGTCGCCCACGGGCGCGACATGGCCAGCGGGCCCATCGCCATCTCGTAGAACCGGAACGTGTCGGCGCCGTAGTTCTCGGCCATCTCGTCCGGCGTGACGACGTTCTTCAGGCTCTTGCCCATCTTGCCGTACTCCTGGGCCACTTCCTCACCGTCGTAGAAGTACTTGCCGTCGCGCTCCTCGACCTGCTCGGCCGGGACGTAGACGCCGCGCGCGTCCGTGTACGCGTACGCCTCGATGTAGCCCTGGTTGAACAGCTTCCGGTACGGCTCCTTGGACGTCACGTGGCCCAGGTCGAACAGCACCTTGTGCCAGAACCGCGAGTACAGCAGGTGCAGCACCGCGTGCTCGACGCCGCCGACGTACAGGTCCAGGCCGCCGGTGTCGTCCGCGCCGTACTCGCCCGGGCGCGGACCCATCCAGTACTGCTCGTTTTCCGGCGCGCAGAACGTCTCCGAGTTCGTCGGGTCCAGGTAGCGCAGCTGGTACCAGCACGAACCCGCCCAGTTCGGCATCGTGTTGATGTCGCGGCGGTAGGTCTTGGGGCCGTCGCCCAGGTCCAGCTCGACCTCGACCCAGTCGGTCGCGCGGGCCAGCGGCGACGACGGCATCGAGTCGCGGTCCTCGGGGTCGAACGTCACCGGCGAGTAGTCGGCGACCTCGGGCAGCTCGATCGGCAGCATCGACTCGGGGACGGCGTGGACCTCGCCGTCTTCGTCGTAGACCACCGGGAACGGCTCGCCCCAGTAGCGCTGGCGCGAGAACAGCCAGTCGCGCAGCTTGTACTGGACGGTCCCGGTGCCGGCGCCCTTCTCCGACAGCCAGTCGATGATCGTCTTCTTCGCCTCGGCGACGCCCATGCCGTCCAGGAAGCTCGAGTTGATCGCGGGGCCGTCACCGGTGTACGCCTTGCCGTCGAAGCCTTCCGACGGCTGCACGGTCCGGATGATCTCCAGGCCGAACTTCTCGGCGAACTCCCAGTCGCGGACGTCCTGGCCGGGCACGGCCATGATCGCGCCGGTGCCGTAGCCCATCAGCACGTAGTCGGCGACGAAGATCGGGATCTGCTTGTCGTTGACCGGGTTCGTCGCGTACGCGCCGGTGAAGACGCCGGTCTTCTCCTTGTTCTCCTGCCGGTCCAGCTCGGACTTGCGGGAGGCCGCGACGCGGTATTCCTTGATCGCCTCGGCGGGCGTCGCCGCGCCACCGGTCCAGCGCTGGTCGGCGCCTTCGGGCCACGCCGCCGCCGTCAGCTGGTCGACCAGCGGGTGTTCCGGCGCCAGCACCATGTAGGTGGCGCCGAACAGGGTGTCCGGCCGGGTCGTGAAGACCTCGATCGCGGCGTCGCCGGCCTGGAACGTGACGCGGGCGCCGTGCGAGCGGCCGATCCAGTTCCGCTGCATGGCCTTGACCTTCTCCGGCCAGTCCAGCAGGTCCAGGTCGTCGACCAGGCGGTCGGCGTAGGCGGTGATCCGCATCATCCACTGGCGCAGGTTGCGGCGGAACACCGGGAAGTTGCCCCGCTCGCTGCGGCCCTCGGAGGTGACCTCCTCGTTCGACAGCACCGTGCCCAGGCCGGGGCACCAGTTGACCGGCGCCTCGGAGATGTAGACCAGCCGGTGGTCGTCGATGACCGTCTTCCGCTCGGCGGCGCTCAGCGACGCCCAGTCCTTGTCACCGGGCACCGGGCGCGAGCCGTCGGCGAACGCGGCCTCCAGCTCGGCGATCGGGCGCGCCTTGCCCGCCTCGGTGTCGTACCAGGAGTTGAAGATCCGCAGGAAGATCCACTGGGTCCAGCGGTAGTACTCGGGGTCGATCGTGGAGATGCGACGGCGTTCGTCGTGGCCCAGGCCCAGGCGCCGGATCTGGCGCAGGTAGGTCCGGATGTTCTCCTCGGTGGTCTTGCGCGGGTGCTGCCCGGTCTGGACCGCGTACTGCTCGGCCGGCAGGCCGAACGCGTCGAAGCCCATCGTGTGCAGCACGTTGCGCCCGATCATCCGGTGGTACCGGGCGAAGACGTCGGTGCTGATGAAGCCCAGCGGGTGCCCGACGTGCAGGCCGGAGCCCGACGGGTACGGGAACATGTCCTGGACGAACAGCTTGTCACTGGGGACCGGCTGCCCCTCGACGGCCAGCGGCCCGACCGGGTTGGGCGCGTGGAAGGTGCCCTGGTCGGCCCAGTGGTCCTGCCACCGCTGCTCGATCTGCCCGGCCAGCGCGGCCGTATACCGGTGCGCCGGGACGTCGGTCCCTGTTGTCTCGGTCATCGCCGTCTACCTCCGTCGGAGCTACTCCAGAAACAACTCGACCCCTCAGCCCACGAGGGCATGAGGGGTCGCCGCGCCGGCCGGGCCGGGCCCGGTCAGCGCGGCACGCTAAGGAGCAGCCGAGCCGTGTTCATACTGTCATCGTAACTTGCTGGTCAAAGCCGTTCGGAGGGGACCGCCAGTGCGACGAACTGGGTGACCTGGGTCGCCGAGAAGTTGTTGTCGCTGACGAGCACCAGGCTGCGCTCGCCGTTCGGCAGCGCCGGGCCCCACGTCATGCCCTCGATGTTGTCCACAGTGGAGAGGCCGAGGTCGGCCGCGTCGAAGAGCAGCCGCTTCTTAACGGGTTTGACGTGCTGCGCGTCGCCGAGGGACTTGACGTTCAGGACGTTCGTCGCGCCCTTCGTGTCGATCTCGTAGACGCGGACCTTGTTGCCGACGCCGGTGCTGAACGAGCGCTCCATCATCAGGAACTTCGTCGGGTCGGCCTGGTCGACGGCCAGCATCGAGGACACGCCCGTGGTGGCGAACGCCGTCGGCGGCACCGGCGCGGCGAACAGCGGCTCCTGCGGGTAGGCGAACTGCGCCAGTACCGGGCCGAACCGCGACTGCAGGGTGATCCGCGACAGCGTGCCGGCGGTCGTCGTCGCCTCCGGGCCGTCCTGCAGCAGCGGACCCTCGACCTCGCTGGCGACCAGCGACCCGAAGCCGGCGAACGTGAGGCCCTCGAGCACCAGGTTCTGCCGCGGGCCCGCCGTCGGCGTCATCCTCTCGTTCGCGGGAATCGGCAGGTCACGGACGTACCGGCCGTCGCGGCGCGCCTCGCGGATCGACGGGTCGATCAACGTCGTCGCCGTCCGCTCGCCCTCCTGCGACCAGTAGTAGCCGCCGCTCCACGGGTCGACGCGCAGCTCTTCGGGGTCGATCGTCTGCTCGTTCTGCGGCCGGGTGGGGTCGTTCTGCGCGAGCGGCGGATACGGCGTGCCGTCCGGGCGCAGCAGCGGCTTCGTGCCGGTCAAGGTGACCGGGCCGACGCCGTCCGCGGACACCGGGAAGGTCGCGGTGTAGAACCGGGCGGGGTTGATCGCCGACCGGTCGTCGCAGATCAGCGCGTAACCGCCGGTCCTGGGGTCGTAGTCGATGCTGGAGAGGCCGCCGACCGTCGTGCCCTGGAACGAGAGGGCGTTCGGGACGAGCTGCTCGCCGAGCAGCCGGATCGGCCGCTGGTGACTCTCGGTGGCGCTCGCCGGTGTCGCGGCGAGGATCCCCCCGATCAGAGCGGCGGCGAGGACAGTGGGTAGTACACGCGGTGACATGGCCCGTAGCACAGTCGATCAGGGTATCCGGCAGGTTGCCGGAACGTCACGCTTATCCTTGACCTCGTGTTCGCTATCGCGCTGGTCCCGATCCTGCTCGGTGTCGTCGTCGGCTGGGGTGGTGTCCTCGGCGTCCGCGAAAAGCTGACGCGCGAAGGCGGCACCGGAGTGCGCACGCAAGCGTCGTTGCGCAGCGAAGAGGCGTTCAAGCTCGCGAACCGCGTCGCCGGGCTGCCCACGGCGGCCGGCGGGGCGATCTCGGTCCTCTCCGGGCTGGCCGGGCTCGCGATGCCGACGACCGGTGGGCTGATCTCCGCCGCCCTCGCCGGCATCCTGGCGATGTTCCTGCTGGTCATGGGCGGCGGCGTGCTCGGCAACCGGGCCGCGCTGACCGTCCCGGCTCCGGCTCCGGCGGCGCCCGCCGGTTGCAGCGGCTGCGCGTGCGGCGCCGGCGGCTGCGGCGTCTTCAAGAAGGAAGAGGCCTAATTTCGCTGCAGGTCGCCCGGGTGAGTGGCCAGCAGCGCCAGCGGAATCCCCTGCCGGCGCAGCACCTGACTCCACAGATCACGGTTCGGCGAGGCCAGGATGTCGCTCGGCAGCGCGGGCACGATGACCCAGTCGTCGCGCTCGATCTCGCCGGCCAGCTGCCCCGAGTTCCAGCCCGCGTACCCGGCGAACACGCGCACGCCGCGGACCTTCGGCACCAGCGCCTCGGGATCGGTGTCCAGGTCGACCAGCGCGACCGGCCCGCGGACCGCGATCACGCCCGGCACGCTCGCCGCCGTCTCACCGGTGCGCAGCGCGGCCAGGCACAACGCCGTCTTCTTCTCGACCGGCCCCCCGACGAACACCGCCTGCGGCTCGGCGACGTGCCCGCCCCAGTTCGGCAGCACGTCGTGCACGGCGACGTCGCTCGGCCGGTTCAGGACGACGCCGAGCGTGCCCTCCTCGCGGTGATCGATGACGAACACCACGGTCCGGCGGAAGTTGGGGTCGACCATCGTGGGGGCGGCGACCAGGAGCGTTCCCGGTTCAACCTCGGCGTCCGCTGGCACGCGATCCATGATCCCACCCCTGGCCCGGGGAATTACTTCGGCTCGGGAACAATCGCCCCAGCAGCCTCGTTTGGATCAGTGGTCGGCGCACTCCGTGTCCCCCGGGCTCACTGAAGAACCGCCTTTGTGGAATACCGCTCGGCTGGAGCCACACTGCGCATAGCCGCCGAGAGGCGAGACTGAGTGCGCCGACCCTCCATGCTCGATGGCTTCGCCATCTTCGCGGAGGCGCAATCCTTTGACCCACGTCCCACTCCGGGGCTCTACGCTGGGTTTCGTGACAATCAGCGCCCAGACGGCGACAGCACCACGAGGACCGCGGGCACTGCTGCAGGACCGGGACTTCCGGCGCCTGCTCTTCACGCGCTTCGCCGCCAGCTGGGGTGACGGCGTCTTCCGCGCCGGGCTCGCCGGAGCCGTGCTGTTCAACCCCGAGCGAGGCGCCGATCCGCTCGCCATCGCCGGCGGGTTCGCCGTGCTGCTGCTGCCTTATTCGGTCGTCGGCCCCTTCGCCGGTGCCCTGCTCGACCGCTGGGACCGCCGCAAGGTCCTCATCTTCGCGAACCTCCTGCGCGGGCTGGCGATCATCGCGGCGGCCGCCGCCGTCGGCTTCGGGTTCGGCGGGATCGGCCTGTTTTCGCTGGCACTGGCCGCGGAAGGGATCACGCGCTTCATCGGCTCCGGGCTTTCGGCGTCGCTGCCGCACGTCGTGCCCGAAGAGAGCGTCGTGACGGCGAACGGCTTCGCCACGACCCTCGGCTCGGTCGTGGCGGTCATCGGCGGTGGCTGCGCGATCGGCTTGCGGGCGCTCTTCGGCAGCGACAACGTCGGATCGGCGTACACCACGGTGTTCGCCGTCCTCGGCACCCTCGTCTCGGCGTTCCTCGCGCGCGGCTTCGCACGGGGGCTGCTCGGGCCGTCGGTGGTCGACGAGCCACCGAACCCACTGCTGGCCGTCGCGCGCGGGCTCGCTGACGGCGCGAAGCACGCCTGGCGCGCGCCGAGCGTCACGGCCGGGTTCGTCGCGCTGTTCGCGCACCGGGCGTCGTTCGGGGCTTCGCTGCTGGTCACCGTGCTGCTGATGCGGAACTACTTCACCGACCACGGCGTCTTCCGCGCCGGGCTCCCCGGGCTCGGGCAGATGGCCGCGCTCGGCGGGGCCGGCCTGCTGCTGGCCGGGCTGCTGACGGCCCGGCTGATCCGCGTCTTCGGCCGGCTGCGCGCGGTGCTCGGCGCGCTGGTGCTCGCCGCGATCGCCCAGTCCGCGCTGGGGCTGCCGATGGTGCTGCCGCTGGCGCTGCTCGCGTCGTTCGTCATCACCGGGTCCGGGCAGGTGCTGAAGCTCTGCGTCGATTCGTCGATCCAGCTCGACGTCGCCGACGAAGCCCGCGGCCGGGTGTTCGCGCTGTACGACACGCTCTTCAACATCACGCAGGTGGCAGCGGTTTCGCTGGCCGCGCTGGTGGTGCCGGACAACGGCCACGCGCCGGGCGTGCTCATCGCCGCGACCGTCTGCTACCTGGTCGGCGGAGCCGGGTACCTGGTGGCCCGGCGGCGCACGATTCGCTGAGGCAAACCGCCGAACCGGTCACGGCCACTGCTCCATTGGCATTAGGGTGACGGGCAGTCATCAGTAGGTTCGAGGGACACCGGGGGCACCTGTGACCACCGCGGGCGACGACCGTGCACGGCTCGAAGCACGCAATGCCGCGATGAAGGACCAGATGGACACCCTCCTGGAGAACTTCGAGCGGCAGACCGCGCAGCTACGTGACGCCCAGGCCGCGGCCGCCGAAACCACCGCCCAGGTGAGTTCCCCCGACGGGCTGGTCCGCGCCACGATCGACGCCGGCGGCAGCCTCGCGAAGCTCGAGTTCGCGCCGAACACGTTCGAGCGCACGACGCCCGCGCGGCTCGCGAACACCGTCGAAACGTTGGTGCGGCAAGGATCGTCGCAGGTCAAGCGGAAGATCGCGGACCTGATGGCGCCGATCACCGAGGGCCTGCCCGACCTCGCCGACCTGGTCGACGGCGCGCCGTCGCTGGCCGGGCTGGTGCCGCCGATCCCGGACTTCCGCGAGGAGGAGCCGGCCGAGGCGCCCCGCCCCGAGTCCCTCGAGGACCCGGCCGCCGGATCGATCATGCGCAACGACCAGGTGCCGCCGCCGGTGCCCGCCCCCAAGCCCACCCCCAAGCGCGTCCGCCCCCAGCGTGACGACTTGGACGAGGAGCCGCCGTCGTCCTGGCTGACGAGGGGCGACTGATGCCGGACGGGGGTTCCGGGTTCACCGCGGAACCGGACGCGGTGCTGCGCGCCTCGAACGGCCTGGTCACGGCCTCGGACGGGCTCGACAGCGCGCTGAAGACGTTGCAGAGCGCCCTGGCCGCGCAGGGCGAGTGCTGGGGGAACGACGAATCCGGCAAGGAGTTCGCCAAGGACTACGTGCCTGGCGCGCAGGGCGCCGTCGAGGGTTTCACCAACCTCGTGCAGGGGTTGCGGGGCATGCAGCAGAACGTCGCCAAGTCGATGAAGGCGCTTTCCGGTGCCGACGAAGACGTGACGTCCCAGCTGAGCAAGGGGCAATGACCCGTGGGTATGGAGATGCCCGACGCGGTCAAGTGGCTGCTGCCGATCGTCGTCGGAGAGAGCTGGCCCGAGGGCGACGAGACCAAGCTGCGCGCGCTGCGCGACGCGTGGCACACGGCGTCCTCGGCGATCGCGCCGGCTTCGGAAGCGGGTAACCAGGCGGCCGGCGGGATCCGCGACAACTGGACCGGCGACGGCGCCGACGCGTTCGCGGAGCAGTGGAAGAAGTTCGTCGAGGGCGACGAGGCCTACTTCAAGCAGCTGGCCGACGCGACGAAAGCACTGGGCGACTCGTGCGACCAGACCGCGCTGGACGTCGAGTACACGAAGTACATGATCATCATCTCGCTGATCGTGCTGGCCGCCCAGATCGCGGCGATGATCGCGGCGGCCGCGGTGACGTTCGGCGGCTCGACGGCGGGCATCGCGCCTGCGCAGATCGCCACCCGGATGACCGTGCAGATGCTGTTCCGGCAGCTGCTCGAGAAGCTCGCCCAGCAGGGGTTCAAGCAGGTCGCCAAGGAGCTGCTGGAGAAGCTGCTCAAGCAGGGTCTCAAGAAGATCGGCATGGAGATCCTCAAGAACGAGGCCATCAACCTCGGGATGGACGCGGGCATCCAGGGCCTGCAGATCGCCAAGGGCGATCGCCAGAGCTGGGACTTCGCCAAGACGACGGACGCGGCGATTTCGGGCGCGGTCGGCGGAGTGGTCGGCGCGGGGAGCGGAGCCATCGGACGTGGCGCGACCGAAGGGCTGTCACACAGCGCCGGCGGCCAGATCGCGGACGCGGCCATGCGCGCGGGGGCGCGGGGAGCGGTCGAGGGCGTGGCGCAGACGGTCGGGCAGGCCGCCGTCACAGGTGACCTCGGGTCGCTGACGCCGGAGCAGCTGCTGACCGGAGCGTCCAGTGGGGCGGTCGGGGGTGCCGTCGGGGGCGCCAAGGAGCAGCTGAACTCGGTTCACGAGGCGAACATCCCGCGGACGGAGCCGGACGGGGGCGGGGAGCCCGGCGGGTCGGAGCCGGATTCTTCGTCGGAACCCGAGTCGCGGAGTGAGCCTGAGTCGCGCGGGGAGCCGGCTTCGGAACCCGAGTCGCGAGGGGAGCCGACTTCGGAACCCGAGTCGCGAGGGGAAGAGCCTCAGTCGCGGCGGGAACCGTCCTCGGAACCCGAGTCGCGGGGTGAGGAACCACGGGGCGCGGCGTCGGAACCCGAGGCGTCGTCCCGGCCGGAAGCGCGGACGGACTCCGAGCCGGAGGTCCGGCGGGAACCCGAACCGCAGCACCGCGCGGACGACGCGCCGAGCCAGGAACGCCAGTCCGCCGAGCCACGGCACACCGCGGACGAACCGCGGGCGACCTCCGAGCACCGCGCGGAGAGCGCGCCGAGCCAGGAGCCGGAGCGGCAGACCGTCGGCTCGCGGCCCACCGCGGACGAGCCACCGCCCACTTCCGAGCACCGCCCGGACCAGGAACGCCAGACCGCCGAGCCACGACACTCCGCGGCCGAACCTCAGCAGGCCTCCGAGCACCGCGCGCCCGAGGCGCCGCGGGGGAGTTCCGACCCCGTTCAGCAGGCGGAACGTCCAGTCGCGCAGCAGCCCGAGGGCCACCAGGCCCCGGCGGCTTCGGCGCCGGGCCAGACCGCCGGCGGATCCGCGCCGCCGCCGATGGGAGCGGGGTCGTCCGGTGGCGCGCCGCACAGCTCTTCACAGGGCGGCTACGGCATGGCCCAGCCGGGGTTCGGCCCGGAGGCGGGCCGGCAGAGCGGCGGACGTCCGCAGGACAACGTCGGGGCGGCCGGGTTCAGCGGCGGCCCGAGCCAGCCGTTCGCCGCGGACGCGGGGCCGGCGCCGTTCCAGAACGGCGGTCCGTCGCCGCAGCAGACGCCGCCGGCGGGCGGGTTCACGCCACCGCCGCCCGGGGGAATGCCGAACGGCGGTGGCCCGGGTCCGCGCCCGGGCGGGCCGGCGCCGATGCCGCCGCGGGGTGGGCAGCCACCGCACGAGCAGCCGCGACAGGTCCCGCCGCAGGACCCGCGCCGGATGCTTCAGGGTGGTCAATGGCCGGGTGGGCCGTCGCCGACCTCATCGGGTGGACAACCGCCGGTCCGGCCCGGCGGGCAGCCGCCGGTCCGGCCGGGCGGACCGGTGCCGCAGGGTGGGCAGCAAACTCCTGGTGGTCTGCCCCCGAGAGGTGGCCAGCAACCGCCTGGTGGGCAACCACCCACCCCGGGGCAGCAACCGCCTGGTGGGCTGGCCCCAAGGGCTGGGCAGCCGCCGCTGGGCGGCCAGCCGCCCCACGGTGGCCAGCCGCCACAGGGTGGGCTGCACCCGAACGGTGGCCAGCCGCCGCACGGTGGGCAACCGCCGCAGGGGAGCCAACCACCGCTAGGTGGGCAACCGCCACAGGGTGGCCAGCCGCTGCAGGGTGGCCAGACACCGCCGGGTGCGCAGCCGCCACACGGTGGCCAGCCACCCCACGGTGCCCAGCCACCTCAAGGTGGCCAACCACCCCAAGGTGGGCAACCGCCACAGGGTGGGCTGCACCCGAACGGTGGCCAACCGCCGCACGGTGGGCACCCGCCGCACGGTGCCCAGCCACCCCACGGTGCGCAACCGCCACACGGTGGCCAGCCGCCGCAAGGTGGGCTGCACCCGAACGATCCGCGCCGGATGCCGCCGCCGATGGCGCCTCCGGGTGGGCAGCGTCCGCCGATGCCCGGTGGGCAGCGCCCGGCGGGATATCCGAACCAGCCGCACGGCCCGCAGGGCCCGGGCGGACGGCCACCGATGCCGCCCCCGCCGGGCGGTCGCCCGCCGATGCCACCACACGACCCGCGCCTGGGTCCGCCCCGCCCGGCCGGGCCGCCGCAGGTCCCGCCGCCACGGTTCGGTCCGCCTCGGGAGCACCTGCCCCCGACGCCGTTCGACCAGCCGCGGCCGATGGATCGTGCGCCCGAGCAGCCGCCGGCACAACGGCCGATGGCCCAGCAGGCCCCGGCACCGGAACGTCCGGTCGGGCCGCCGCCCGAGCGACCGCTCGACAACCCGCCCACGGCCGAACACACCCCCGCGCAGGAACGGCCTGCCGACCAGACGCCCGCCACCGAGCACACGCCCGCGCAGGAGCGACCTGCGGCGCAGGCACCCGCCACCGAACACACACCGACGCAGGAACGCCCAACGGGAGAGCACCCGGCGGAGCTGAACGCGCCCACGGCCGAACACGCTCCTAGGCAGGAGCGGCCTGCCGACCAGACGCCCGCCACCGAACGACCCGTCGAACAAGCACCCGCACAGGCGCACCCGAGCACGGCCGCCACCGAGCACACACCAGCGCAGGAACGGCCCGCCGACCAGACACCCGCCACCGAACACACGCCGACGCAGGAACGCCCGGCGGAGCCGAACACACCCACGGCCGAACACGCCCCCACGCCGGAGCGACCTGCCGAGCAAACCCCTGACCAAGAACACCAAGCCGAGCACGCCGATGAACCATCCGGTGAGCACGGACAGCACGACGCGCCGCACGAGCCCTACCTCGCCGACGAGCACTTCCACACCGATGATCCCGGTGGAGTTCGGCGGATCGAAGACACCTTCATGGACTCCGGGCGGCAGAGCCTGGAGACCGGCGAGTGGCGCCACGAGCAGGTCCGGCGGGAGGCGCTCGCCCGGCGCGACGAGTTCCACCCCGGCATGTCCGACGCCGGGGCGTTCGCCGTGCACGCCTACACGCGTTACGAAATGGTCGGCCCGCTCAACCGGGCGCTGCGGATGGGCGGCCCCGAACTCGTCGACCTCGCGCCGCAGGCCGGGGCGCTCGTCTCCGGGCTGAACGAGATGCCGCCGCACGTCGGGACCGTGTCGCGGCGGATCGACTTCGCCGGGGATCCCGCGCGGTTGCAGGCCTTCCTCGGGCGGTTCCACGAGGGCGCGCACATCACCGAACCGTCGTTCCTCAGCTCGTCGAAGGTCGACGCGGAGCACCCGCGCAGCACCTTCCCCGGCGAGGTCGAGATGCGGATCGACTCCAGGTCCGGCCGGGACGTCGAGTCGATGGCCAGCATCGGGCGCGAACGCGAAGTCCTCTTCAAGGCCGGGTCGCAGTTCGCGATCACCGGCGTCGAAATGGGCCCCGGGCACCCCGAGCACCCGAACCACCGGCGTGGCGAGCCGCAGTGGATCGTGCACGCCGAGGAGGTCACCGCGGGCGATCCGCGGCACCTCGGCGAAGCCGATGCCCGGCGCGCGATCGAAGAACGCCGGGCCCAGGAGCGCGCCGACGAGGAACGCTTCCAGCGCGAAGCGGACGAAGAGCTCGAGCAGTTCTACGCCGAGCATCCCCACCTCAAGCCGACCGGCGACATGTCCAAGCTGCTCGGCTTCGACCCCGAGGACGCGCCGCCGCCGCCCGTGCGGCGCGTGCCGGCCACCGGCGAGCCCGAGGGCGGCTGGTCCCGGCTCGCCGAGCCGCTCACGCCCGGCGGTCCACCCGTGCTGCACGCCGGGTCCGTCGAGACGCCGCAGCAGCACGCCCGCCTCGTCCGCGACGCCGTCCCCGAGCTGGGCTCGGTCAACACCCGCAACCACTACGGCCCGGACGCCCTCGAAAACGGTTTCCGGACCAACGCCGCCGAGTCGATGGTCGCCTTCGAGCGGCGGATGAACGGCGAAGACGTCACCTCGGCGCCGTCACGCGGTCAGAGCCCCGCGCACGTCAGCGAGCAGCTCGGCGGGCAGTGGAGCGGCCGGGGCAGCTTCGACGACGTCGCCCGCGAACTCGGCGAACGGCCCGTCGGCGCGCGGACGGCCGTCGCGTTCGAGCACGTCAACGGCGAGTCGCGGCTGGTCGCCGCCGTCCACACCGAGCACGGCGTCGTGTTCGCCGACCCCATGACCGGTCGGCTCGCCGAGCTGCCGCCCGATGCCACCGGGATCCGCGAACTGCCCCTCGGTGGCGGGGAAACGCCCGGGGAAACACCTCACCAGGGCATCGCCGACCGGCTCAACCCGACGCCCGAACGCGTGGCGCACGACGAGGGCTACCTCTTCGACGGCGAACACCGCGGCACCCCGGCCGACCACGAGAGCATCCGCCGCGCGGTCGGCGACGAGCACATCTACCAGGACATCCACGACCGCGCACTGGCCCGCCGGGACGCCGCCGGCATGCCCCTCACCGACGAAGGCGCCGTCGCGGTCCACGGCTACACCCGCGGCGAGTACGCCTACGACGTCAACGAAGCCCTGCGCCGCGGCCCTGGCCACCCCGGGTTCGACCTCGCGCAGGAGAACACCCGCGCGATCACCGACGGCCTCAACCAGGTCCCGCGCGAGTCCGGCGAGACCATCCGCGGCATCGACGTCGGCGGTGACCCGCGGCTGGCCGAGCTCGTCGCCGGGCCGTACGAGCCGGGCGCGGTCGTCGTCGAGCCCGCGTTCTCCAGCGCTTCGATCAAGACCAGCGAGTTCGCCACCACGAAGTTCGGCGATGACGTCGAGCTGCACGTCCGGTCGGACAACGTCCGCGACATCTCGAAGCTCGCCGAGAACCCGGGCGAGCGCGAGTCGCTGTCGCCGCCCGGCACGCAGCTGCTGGTGCACGACAAGCGGCTCGAGATCACGCCCGAGGGCCGTCGCAAGTGGGTGATCGAGGCCGAGGAGATCGGGCCCGGCCACCCGCGCTACCTCGACCCCGAAGCCGCGCAGCAGAAGATGGCCGAGCGGCGCGCCGAGAACGACCACAACGCGGCCGAGTTCGAACGGCGCAGGCAGGCCGCGCTGATGGAACGCCTCGGCGGCTTCGGCGATCCGGAGCACGTCGCCCCGTCGGCGGAGCAACCGTCGGTCCACGACACCATCGACGAGAGCCCCGCCGAAGCACCGCCGATCCCCGAGCCGACGCACGACTACTCGCGCCTGGCGCGGGCGACGAACCCGCCCGCCGAACCGGCCATCCACGCCGGCGGGACGACGCCGTCCGAGCGCGCGGCCTACGTCCAGGACCGGCACCCGCACCTGCGCGACGTCAACCCGGGCTTCCACCAGCCCGGCGCCTTCGAAAACGGGTACATGACGAACTGCACGCGCGGACCCGAGGCCTATCTGGACCGGCAGCGCGGCGGTGACATGACGGCCGAACCGCTTCTCCCGCACGAGATGGGCAGCCGCGGCACGCTCGAACACCTCGAGGGCCGGTTCGGCGAGACGTTCTCCGCGCGCGGCAGCTACGACGACGTCATCCGCGAGATGCGGGACAGGCCGCTCGACCACCACGCCGTGGTCGCGGTGAAGTACGAAGGCCCGAACGGGGTCGAGTACGGGCACGTGGCGATGGTCGTGCACACCCGCGACGGCGTCGCGTTCATCGACCCGCAGTCCGGCGACCTCATGCACCTGCCGCAGCCGCCGAAGAGCATCAAGCTGATGCACGTCGGCACGCCGGACGAGGTGCACGTCCAGCCCGAGCACGGCGCCGGCGAGAGCCACGGCGGCTACGGCTCGGCAGCACCACACGACGCCTTCCTGGCCAGGGACGACGTCGCCGCGGCACTCGACGGGCACGCGGACGCCGACTACATCCGCGCGCACCTGGGCGAACACCCCGGCTTGGTGCGGCTGCTGTCGGACCCGGGCAACGACTACTTGACGCGCTCGCTGCTGGACAACCCGAAGACACTGGCCAGCCTGCTCAAACACCCCGAGGCGATCCCGATCCTCGAGGACGCTGTCCACGAGGTGAACGAGCGGGGCTACAGCGTCATCGACGACGTCGAACACCAGGGGGTCGAGCCGTTCGACCCAACCCCGGAGCAGGCGGAGATCTCCGACGGGGTAGCGGAGATCGCCGGAGAGGCCGAAGACGAGCTGCGGCGGCACGCGAGTTTCGACCTGAGCCGGGCCGGCGATCCGGAGTACTGCAAGCAATGGGTCGCCGAGGAACGCGAGCGCTGGCCCGAGACCCAGGGCACGCTGAACCGCATCACCGAGCGGATCGCCGGTGAGACCGACGGCCACCCGGGGTTCCGACCGGAGCCGAAGGACGACGTACGAGCGCTGGCGAAGATCGCGAAGTACGGCTGGGATGGCTCGCGACTGACCGACCTGGTCGGCGCCAAGATCCAGTTCGAGCGGGTGGCGGACATGTACCGGGCACTCGACGCCGTGCGCGGCGATCCCGAGCTCACGATCGTCAAGTTCTCGGATCGGCTCGCCGACCCCCAGGACAGCGGGTACCGGGATCTGCAGCTGAACGTCCGGCTGCCGAACGGTCACGTGGCCGAGCTGCGGCTGCACCTGACGCACATCGACGACGTCGCGTCGTACGAGCACGCGCTCTACGAGGTGCGGCGGGACTTCGAGACCTTCAGCAAGAAGGAAGGCCGCGAGGGCTTCCTCTCGCCGGAAGAGGCAGCCCTCGACGCGGCGTTGACCGACCAGGTCCGAGGCCGTTTCGAGGAAGCGTTCCGGCGGGGACTGACATCCGAGGAGAGCACCTGATGGCCGTTCGGACCCCCAGGTTCTACAAGTACTACGCCCAGACCTACCGGATCGACTCGGCACCGAACGGTGGCTTGGTGGGCACACTCCTCGACTTGACAACCGGCTTCTTCGTTCAGGACAGCAGCCACATTCGCGAGGTCATGCGCGCCATGACCGAGTCGCACATCGACGGTCCCCTCAGCGAAGAGAAGTTCATCCACGAGACGGAGATCGAGCGGAGCCACTACCTCTCCGGCGACGGCCCGATCTTCGCGCTCTACGACACCATCAAAGGCATCGACGCCGTCGCTTTCCGGGAGGGGCGCAGCCGGACCAAGCAGGAGACCGCGCTGGTCCACGCGCTCCAGAAGCGCACCTTCAAGATGTGGGAAGACGAGGCCGCTCGGATCGCCGCCGGTGAGCCGCCGTCGTTCACGGTGACCAGCCGGTTCAACGCGGGGCAATGATTCACGTGGAACATCGACTTTCGCCCGAAGAGCAGCGCGCCGTCCTGGTGCGGCTGGGAAAGCTCGTCCGCGAACACCGGGCCGACGCCGCCGGGCCCGCCGCCGTCGACTTCCGGCAGGTCGGGAAATACAGCGAGATCGAGGGACACAACACGGCCACACCGGACGAACTGGCCGACCTCTTCACCGAACTGCGTGCCGGGATGTACGCCGAGGGCCGCGGCACCTGGCTGCAGGCGCGGTTCACGCTCGACCCGGACGGCACCTTCGACTTCGACTTCGCGCTCGACGACGATCCGCTGTGGACGGAACCACCGGCATCGGCGGCCTACCCGGAGGAGCTCGCCGAGTTCCCGCGGACCGACGAGCACATCCCCGACTGGTGGCGGCTCCGCGCGCAGCTACCCCTGGGCGTGGTGTTCCGGCACGCGGACCCGGGCGGACCGGACGTCGAGCGGCCGCCGCTGACCGACACCGAGGTGCCGCTCGTGCTGCAGTACCTCGAGCGCGAAGCCGTCGTCCACGAAGAAGACGACGAGCGGTTCCACACCGACGGCACCTGGATCTGGTCCGCGGCGGTGCCGGACCTCCTCGCGGACCACGGTGTGCCGCCCGAGCCGGACCTGGTCGCGCACATCCGCCGCCACCGCTTCCAGCCGCCGTACGTCGAGCCGCTGGTCCGGCGGACCGCCGAAGCGGACCTGCTGGGCAAGCCGCGGCCGAAGCCGAGCCGCGCCGACGTGAAGAAGACCGTCGGTGACGTCGTCGCCGAGCTGGAGACCACGCCGGATCCGAAACTCGCCGACGACGAGCTGCTGATCGTGCTGGTGCAGCGGCTGGGCGAACACGGGGTGTGGCCGGAGGCCTACCGCGTCGGGGCGCGAGCGGACGGCACGTGGTGCCTCAACTACACCTCCGACGGCTGGGAGGTGGCGGCCTACGCCGGCGGACGACCCCGCGAGCCGAAGTACTTCGAGCGGCTCGAAGACGCCGCCCAGCAGTTGCTCGGGGCGCTGCTGCTGCACCCCGCCCGGATGACCGCCGGCCACGAAACCCCGCTGGAGACGGCGAAGGAGCTCGACGACTGGCCGGTCCACCCGGCTCCGGGTGAGCCTCCCCTCACCCTGCTCCGCAACAAGCGCATCACGCGGTTGGTGGCGGGTACGGTCGTCCTGCGCTTCGGCGAGGAACCCGGCAACCTCGTCCACCACGGGGAGGTACGGTTCGCCACGACGTCGCTGCCGCTCGAACGGGAGCGGGTGCGGCGGAGCTACCGGCTGAGACGCCCCCTGCACGTGATCACCGGCATCACGGTTCCGTGGGCGAACCTGCCGGGTGGCGCGGTGGCCTTCGTGTTGCCGAAGACGATCGCCGAGCACGAGTCCGACGGAAGCCTGGAGAGGATCGAGTAGGTGGAAGCGGCGGAAGCGATTGCCAAGGTCGGCCAGTGGCTGCGCGCGGTGCACGGCCCGGACGTCTCCGGTCCCGCCGGGCTCCGGGTGGACACCGAAAAGGTGCTGCGCATCCCCGAGGGCTGGTCGGTGCCCTACAACACCATCGCGTTCCTCGACGAGGGCCGGCCGGAGAAGGAGATCTTCCCGCCGCCGTCGGTCGTCGTCCGCGAGCCGGACGGCGAGCTGCGCCAGGCGCACCCACACCCCGGCGGGCTGTCGGTGCCGGTGGCGTTCCCCGGCCAGGAGAACTGGCGCGAGGTCGTCGACCCCGAGTACGTGAAGGCCGGCCTCGGTGAGCTGGGCGTGCCGCTGCAGGCCGTCGCGGGCTGGGTGAAGGTCGACGCCGACGGCAACCAGACCGGCGAGGAGCGCGAGAACCCCGAGTACAAGGCGGGCCCGATCCGCCGCGGCTACCCGAAGCCGGACAACACGCTCGAGACGCTGCTGTCGTTCGCCAGCGTCGGCTGGCTGACGCGCGAGCTGCTGCTCATCGGGCTGATCCGCTGTGAGGTGTTCGTCCCGCTCGACCTGGAGACGGGCAAGACCGACCGGTTCTACTTCGCCGAGGAACGCAACGAGCTCAAGGTGTTCAGCTCCACCCGGCACCTGCCCTCGCGCGAGCACGGCTGGTGGAAGGTCGACGTCGCGACGCTGGCCGAGTTCGAGCACCCGCCGAACCTGGTGATCAACGGCGGCCCGACGACCATCGAGGACGTCGCCAGCGGCGAGCTCGCGGAGATCGTCCAGCGGTTCCCGCGGCACGAGCCGCGCGTCGACGTGCACGGCCGCTGCCCGGAGGCCGAGGAGGATCTGATCCGCGTCGCCACCGAGACCGCGGCCCGGATGGGGTTGCCGGACCCGGTGAAGCCGCCGCTCCTGGCGGCCGAGAAGGCCCGCAGGCGGGGCTTCGAGCTGACCGCCGAGGAGTGCGCGAAGACCGTGCTCGGCGCGTCGTGGCTGAAGCGGATGGACATGCCGGAGCCGCCGCGCAGCAAGCCCAACGACCTGCGCGCGAACGGCCTGTCCCCGGCCTACGACAACACCGGACGCACGGTGCCGCGGCTGGACACGTTCGGCAAGTACTTCGAGCGTGAGGTCGAGGGCTTCCGCTACGGCTGGCAACGCGTCACCGGCGCGTACGTCGGCTTCGCGCTCGGGGAGGCCCTCGGCGCGGCCGTCGACCGGATGCCGTTGCACGACATCCACACGAAGTTCGGCATCGAGGGCGTCACCGACCTGGTCCAGGCGTTCGACCAGCCGGGCCGGATCGGCTCGCTGACGCAGCGGCTGCTGTTCTACACCGAAGCCGCGATCCGCAGCCCGCACCGCGAGCAGCCGGAATCCCGGGAAGCCGAGCAGCTCTTCCCCGGCGTCGTCCGCGGGGCGCTGCAGCGCTGGCTGCGCACCCAAGGCGCGCCGATGGACAATCCGGACGGCTGGCTCGTGCAGGTCCCGGACCTGCACGCCCGGCGCGACGCCGACGACGCCGAGCTCAACGCCTACCACCAGCTCGCGACCGGTGCGGCGGGCGCGCCGTTGACCGGCCCGGCCGCGCTGATCCCCGCCTTGCCGGCCGCGCTGACCATGGCCGGGCCCGGCAGCGGGCTCAGCGGTGGCGCGCGCCAGGCGGTGCGCGACCTCGCCGGCGTCACGCACCCCAGTGAGCCCGACCTGGCCGCCGCGACCTATCTGACCTGGCTGTTCGAGCACGCGCTGACCAAGGAGGCGTTCAGCTTCCCGATCTGGAACACCAGCCGTGAGGTGCTCAACCCGGACAACCAGTTCCAGCAGGGTCCGGAGTGGACGGCGATCGCGGAGATGGTCGCGGAGTCGGTGCCGTTCTTCGGCGAGCACGGGCTGCCCGACCTGCGGATGCCCGAGCTGATCGGCGACGGCAAGACCACGCTCTCGGTGCTCGGACGCGCTTTCGCCGCGCTGTCCGGCTTCGAGAACTACCCGGAGCAGGCCCTGCTTCGCGCGGTGAACCACTCCGGGCGCAGCGCGCTGACCGGGGCGATCACCGGGGCCCTGCTCGGCGCGCGCACCGGGATTCCCGGGCTGCCGCAGAAGTGGGTCGACCAGCTGGAGCTGCGGTACCTGGTCGAGAACGTCGCTTCGGACGCCTACTGGCACTTCGACCGGCACTCGGCGCTGAGCGCGCTGGGTGAGGCGTGGATCGAGCGATACCCGCGGCATTAGCGCGAGGATGGGGAGAATGGAAGAAGCGGAAGCCGACGGCTTCGTCGAGTGGCGCCCCGACGTCGACCCGGAGTTCGACGAAAAGGCGTTTCCCGGCCTCGGCATCCCGGTGCGCGCCATCCGCGGCTGGGCGCAGTACACGCTGTTCGGGGAGCCGACGGGCCCCCGCCGGGTCAACGACCAGTACCGGCCCGGCCCGGTCTGGCACGGGTTTCCGGTGCCGGCGACCGACGCCGAAAAGCTGCTGAACTACCTCGGCGCGAACTGGATCAGCCGCGCCGAGTTCGTCCGCGCCCTGCTGGACTGCGAGGTCCTGGTGCCCTTGCCGGAGGGCGAACCGCTGGTGCGGCCGGTTCCCGGCACGGGCGGGCGCGAGGTCATCGCGTACAGCTCGTCGGCGAAGGTGCCCGGGCGGTACCCGCACCGCTGGCGCGTGCCGGTCCGCGAGCTGCTGGCCCACCACCCGTCGTCCGGGCTGACGCTCGACCCCGGCACCGGCCTGGTCCGGAGTCTCACGGCGACCGAGCTGGCCGAGTTCCGCGACGGCACCGAGCCCCGGCCCCTGATCGGGGAACCCGCGCCGGAAGCCGGGCCGGAGGTCGCCGAGGCGCTGCCCGGGTTGGTCGCGGAGTTCGGCGTCGAGCCTCCTGACCTGCTGGAACGGCACCTGCGGTACGCGGTCGACCACGCCCGCGACCACCATTTCGAACTGACGCCCGAAGAGTGCGTCCGGTACCTGCGCGGGTTCGCCTGGCAGTACCGCAACGGCGTCCGGCGCCGGGCTGGCCAGGAGCCGGTGTGGCCCGCCGACCTGGGCGCGAACGGCCTCATCGCGCACGTGGACGAGGACGCCCGCCCGCGGCCGGTGCCGTGGACGTTCGGGAAGTTCTCCGCCTCCGGCACGCTGGCCGGGCGGTTCGCGTGGCACCGGATCGTCGGCGCGTACGTCGGCTTCGCGATCGGTGACGCGCTGGGCGGCGGCGCCGACCCGGCGGGTCCGCTGCCGATGGGCGGGCTGACCCGGCACCTGCTGTTCCACACCAGCTCGGTGCTGCGCGGCCTGCCGCCGGTGCCGACCGGCGAGGTGCCGGCGACGCTGCCCGAGCCGGACCCGGCGGGCTGGCTCGCCGTCGCGACCCGGCACGCGGGTCCCGCGCCCGCCGAGTTCTCCGCGCTGCTGGCCACGGCGTTGGCGGCGGCACCGGCCGGCGCGGTGGC
This sequence comes from Amycolatopsis sp. NPDC051128, assembly GCF_040682715.1. Lineage (NCBI taxonomy): Bacteria > Bacillati > Actinomycetota > Actinomycetes > Pseudonocardiales > Pseudonocardiaceae > Amycolatopsis > Amycolatopsis sp. NPDC051128. The sequence continues at coordinate 78,578 of NZ_JBFBBN010000015.1, forward strand.
CCTCGCGGACGTCGACGGCGAGCGGTACGCGAAAGACGTCGCCCGCGAACTGACCGGCAGCGCCGCCGGCGCGGAGGTCACCGAGGGCGTCGACCTGCTGGTGGCGTTGTTCCAGGCCCTGCTCACCCGCGAGACGTTCGCGCTGCCGGTGCACGTCCGCCTGCGGGAAGTGGGCGGCGAGCTCGCGACGTCGACGCTGGCGCTGCGCGAGGACCGCGACGCCGACGACGTCACGCAGCTCGAAAGCATCGGCGACGGCCGCGGCGTGCGGTCGGTGCTCGGCCGGGCGCTGTTCGCCGCGGCCAAGCGCGGCCACGACCCGGCGGCGGCGATGACGCTCGCCGCGCGGTCCGGCCCGGTGGCCGGCGCGCTCGCCGGGGCGCTGGTCGGCGCCCGGGTCGGCGTCCCCGGGCTGCCGTCGGTGGCTTCGCTGACCGATCTCGGCCTGCTCGACGACGTCGCGAGCGACGTCTTCTGGTATTTCAACCGCAACGGTCTCCAGACGGAGACCGCGGAACACCCACGTTGGGAGCGCCGGTACCCGAGTGGCCGGTTCACCCCGAAACCGAAGGGACTCCACTTGCGATCGCGACTGCGGGGCAGCCTGCTGGCCGGGGCGATCGGCGACGCGCTGGGCGCGAAGACGGAGTTCGACTCGATCGACCGGATCCGCGAGATCGCCGGCCCGGACGGCATCACGGACTTCATCCCCGCGTACGGCGGCGTCGGCCGGATCACCGACGACACGCAGATGACGCTCTTCACACTCGAAGCCCTGATCCGGGCGCACGCCCAGCGTCGCCGGACGGGGTCCGCCGACGTCGTGCACTCGCTGCAGATGGCCTACCAGCGGTGGCTGCACACCCAGGGCGTCACGTGGGACCGCGCCCGGGGACCACAGTCGAGCGTCGAGGCGCCGGACGGCGAGCTGGTCACCCACCAGGAGCTGTTCAGCCGCCGCGCACCGGGGCTGACCTGCTTCGGCGAGCTGGAGGCGTACGGCCGCTCGGGTGTCCGGGGCACCATCGAACGGCCGGTCAACAACTCGAAGGGCTGCGGTGGCGTGATGCGCGCGGCGCCGGTCGCGCTGTGGTCGGACGACCTCGCCGAGGTCTTCCGGCTCGGCGCCGAGAGCGCGGCGCTGACCCACGGCCACCCGAGCGGGTACTTGTCCTCGGGGTGCTTCGCGGTGGTCGTGCACGAACTGCTGCACGGAAAGCCGCTGTTCGACGCGGTCGCGACCGCACGCGCCGAGCTCGTGAAGCACGCGGGTCACGAAGAGCAGAGCACGGCGCTCGACGCCGCACTGGCGCTGGCGGAGCAGGGACCGCCGACGCCGGAGAAGCTCGAATCGCTGGGACAGGGGAACGTCGGCGAGACGGCGTTGTCGATGTCCGTGTACGTCGCGCTGACCACCACGGACGTCGACACGGCGTTGCTCGCGGCGGTCAACCACAGCGGGGACAGCGACTCGACCGGCTCGGTCTGCGGCAACCTCGTCGGCGCGATGTACGGCGAGGAAGCCCTGCGCCGGAGCTGGCTCGACCAGCTGGAACTCCGCGATGTCATCGTCGGCCTGGCGGACGACGCGCTCACCGAGTTCGGCCCGGACGCGCCCGGGGACGACCGGTGGTTCGCTCGGTACCCGGTCGACTAGGTTTCCGGTGTCACTGGGGACGGGGAGGACAAACGTGCGTTACCGGGTTGAAGTGGCCGAACGCCCGGACGGTCTGTACGCGACGTGGGGTGAGGGGACCTTCCGCGCGCAGCGTTCGACCACGGACGGCACCGTGCTGCTGTCCGTGCTGCCGGAGGAAGAGGCGCCCGAAGGCTTCGACAAGGAGCACGACGGGCGTCCCGCGCGGGTGGTGCCGGCGAGCGAAGTGCCGTCGACGTTCACGCTGCGCACCTTCTGCGAATACGACGACGAGTTCTTCGAGGTCGCGCCGGGTTCGCGGCCCGAGCTGACGCTGCGGTGGGTCCGCGACGACGCCGCCCGCGCGGCGCAGCTGGGCCTGACCGACTTCTCGGTCACGGTGCCGGCGAAGGAGGTCACGGCGCTGTGGCAGACGCGGCTGGACTTCACCGAGTCTCCGGAGGCGCGGCCGCGGCCGGGCACCGGTGACCAGAACGCGCTGCTGCGCGCCATCGGCCGGACGCTGCTGCACACGGTGCCCGGTGGCTGGTCGCGGGTTGGCGCGCAGTTCCGGCAGGTCGGCGACTACTCCGAGATCGAGGTCCGCGCGGTCGGCGACGAGGACGGCCCGGTGTCGGTGTCGCTGCCCGCCGTGCCACGGCTCGGCGGGCTCTTCGCGCGGCTCCGGGCGGCGATGTACCAGGCCGAGGCCGGCACCTGGTTCCAGGGCACGTTCACGCTCGACTCGGCGTCGCAGTTCGACTTCGACTTCGACGCCGACCGCGAGCCGGACTGGCGGGTGCCGCCCAACGACGGCGGCCGTCCGTCGACCGCCGCCTACGAGCTGGAGCTGGCGACCTTCCCGCGGACGCCGAAGCACCTGCCGGCCTGGCTCACCGCGAAGGCCGGGCTTCCGCTGGACGTCGCGTTCCGGCAGGCGCGGCCCGTCGACTCGCACGTGGAGGGCGAACGCCCGGTCGTCACCCGGCCGCCGGTGCCGCCGGATCAGGTCCGCGGGGTGCTCGACTACCTGTTCCGGGCGCCGGTCGCGCTGCACCGGCCGGTGCCGCTGCCGGACCTCTTCGGGCCGCCGGGCGCGCCGCCGGACGTGCCGAACGCGTTCCACACCGACGGCACCTGGATCTGGCCGGCCGCCGTGCCGCACTACCTGCGCAAGTACGGGGTGCCACCGGAGCCGGAGCTGGTGGAGCACGCGCGCGCGATGGGCTTCCGCCCGCCGTTCGTCCCGGAGCTGGTCCGCACGACGGCGGAGGCGGAGATCCTCGGCCGGCCGCGGCCGCCGCAGACGTCCGCCGAACTGCCGGACGAGCGCGCACTGGCCCGGGTCGCGCGCGGCGAACCGGTGCGGAACCTGCGGGGCGCGGAGACGCTCGACCTGCTCCAGCAGCGGCTCGCCGAACACGGCGTGCCGCCCGCGGCCTACCGGATCGGCGCCAAGGAAATACCGGCCGAGGGCGTCTGGACGCTGCGCCGCGCCGAGAACGGCTGGGAGGTGTCGCGGCCGCCGTCCGACGAGCCGGTGGCGTTCGGCTCGCTCGGCGACGCGGCCCGGTTCCTCCTCGGCGTGCTGCTGATGCTGCCGCCGCGACCGTCCGAAGAGTCCGACCAGCCGGCCGACTGGCCGATCCTGCCGCTGCGCGGCGAACCGCCGTTGAACTTCTACCGCGGCAAGCGCCTGATCGTGCTCGCGCCGGGCGCGACCGTCGTCCGGTTCGGCAACGAGACCGGCAACCTGGTGCACGCCGACGGGACGCGGTTCGTCGAGACGTCGCTGGCGTTCGACCGCGAGCGCGACAAGCGGGTCTACCGGGTGCAGCGCGCGCTGCGGGTGCTGACCGGCGTGATGGCGCCGTGGACCACGATGCCGGGCGGCGGGGTCGCTTATCTGCTCCCGCGGCCGGTCGCCCAGCACCTCGAGACGGGCGCGCTCACGAGGCTGTGATCAGGACGGCGGGCGACCACCAGTAGTCGGCGAGCGGTTCGACGCCGACCTCGGTGAAGCCCGCCGTCCTCAGCTGCTCGGCCCAGGTCGCGGCCGGGTGCTCCCAGTTCGTCCGCTCCTGCCCGGAGACGATGCCGAGCAGGACGGGCAGCAGGAAACCCTGCGCGACCAGCGAGACGTCGGCGCCGTACTCGGCGACGCCACGCTCGTAACGAGCCACGAGTGACCGCAGGTGCTCCGGTGAGCCTTCGGTGAATTCGGGGACGTCGAACTCGGCGAGCACCAGCGTCCCGGTGCGCGGCTGAAGCGTGCGCAGCACCTCGACGCGCTGCTCCGGTTCGATGGACTGCAGGGCGAACGTCGACTGCGTCAGGTCCCAGCCGAGGTCGTCGCGGGCCAGGAACTCCTGCGCGGTCGCCTGCCAGCACTGCGCCGCGGGCACGCGCTCGCGGACGTCGTCGAGCAGCGCGGCCGACGGCTCGACCAGGTCGATCCGGCTCGGCACGTGCGTGGCCCGGCCCAGGGCGGGCACCACCGCCAGGCCGTCACCGCAGCCCAGGTCGAGCAGCGAATCCGGCTTCAGCGCGTCGTAGCGGGTGGCCAGCTCGTCACTCAGCCGACGGTAGAGCTCGACGTTGCCCCCGCCGCGGATGAACGCCGTGAACGCGCTCGGCTGGTCGTACACCGGTTCCGCGGTGTCGCCGGCCAGGAAGATCCGCAGTTCGGCGGCCAGCGGGGACCCGGCGCGGCGGGCGAGTTCGGCGGCCTGGTCGCGGTCACCGGACCGGTAGGCGGCGAGGGCGTCGGCGAGCAGTTCGATCGAGGTCATGGTCCGGGGATATCAGAAGGGCACCCACAACGTCACCCGCGTGCCGCCGCCGGGCAGGCCCGACTCGACCAGCGACGTCCCGCCGACCTCCGCCAGCCGCGCGGTGATCGACTCGCTGATGCCGAACCCGGCCGGGCAGGTGGCCTTGTCGAACCCGGCGCCGTGGTCGCGGGTGATCACGGCGATGCCGCCGTCGCGTTCCTCGACCCGCACCACGACCCGGTCGGTGCCCGAGTGCTTCATCGTGTTCCGCAGCGCCTCGCGGACGGCGTCGCGGATCGCGATCTGCCGGACCTCCGACAGCGTGTCGTCGTCCAGTTCCGCCACCACGAGCTGGGCCCGCAGCCCGTCGCGCGCCATCTCGGCGGCGAGCGCGGCGAGCTTCTCGCCCAGCGGCCGGGCGCCGGCCTCGGCCCGCTCGGACTTCGCGGACTCGATCAGATGCCGGATCTCCATCGCCTGCGCCCGCGCGAGCCGTTGGATTTCGACCAGCCGCTCTTCGGGGTTCGAGGTGCCGGACAGCGCCATCGCCTCGAGGGTCTGCAGCACGGTGTCGTGCAGCATCCGGTGCTGCTGGGCGCGCTCGGCGAGCCGGCCGTTGCGGGTGCCGTAGGCCAGGGCGAGCCGCGTGCCGAGCCCGGTCAGCACCAGCGCGGCGGCGGCCAGGAACGTCTCCGCGAGCAGCGCGGAGTACGTCGAGAACGCCTCGCCGACGTGGAACCGGCCGGTGTTCAGCCAGTTCGCCAGCATCCGCAGCGGGAAGCTCGCCAGCCCGAACACCAGCCCGGTCGGGACGCCCAGCGCGAGCGTCAGCAGCCCGGCCTCGCCGAACAGGTGGACGCTGCTGACCGCGAGCGCGTCGAAGTACACCTCCGTCGGCACGGTCAGCGCGAGGACCGGCGGCGAGAGCACCGTGAAGACCAGGTCGACGGCGAGGAGCTTCCGGGCGTTCCGGCCGCGGAACGGCGCCGAGCGGAACATCCAGCGGAAGCCGATCACGTTCAGCGCGATCGAGAGCAGGGTGAACGCCCCGACCGGGAGCAGTCCCGCCGTGCCGTGCTGGAAGACGTAGACGCCGAACTGGCCGGGCACGGCGAGCAGCCGGTAGGCCAGCGGGATGAGCACGACGTACCGGGTCGCGCGCAGCAGCAGGCCGTCGCGCTCGGCCGGGTCGATCGGGCCGGACATCCGGGAGATCCGCCGGAGCGCGTGCATCGGGGCGGGGTCGGCGATCTCGTCGGGCAGCTCACTCGTGGCGGTGGCGATCGCGGGGGCGCCGCGCCGCAGCAGCGCGACCAGGAAGCTGCCCCCGCCGGCCACGGGTCACCCGTTCCCGACGCCGTTGTCCGCGGCCCACTTCTTCAGCTCGGCGACGGCCTCGTCGTGCTCCAGCGGACCTCGGTCCAGCCGCAGCTCCTTGAGGAACTTCCACGCCTTCCCGACGTCCGGCCCCGGGGCGAGGCCGAGCAGTTCCATGATCTGCTCGCCGTTGAGGTCCGGCCGCACGCGGTCGAGGTCCTCCTTGGCCTTGAGCGCGGCGATGCGGGCCTCGAGGTCGTCGTACGTCGCCTGCAGCGCCGCCGCCTTCCGCCGGTTGCGCGTGGTGCAGTCGGCGCGGACCAGCTTGTGCAGCCGGGTCAGCAGGGGACCGGCGTCGGTCACGTACCGGCGGACCGCCGAATCCGTCCACTCGCCCTTGCCGTAGCCGTGGAACCGCAGGTGGAGGAACACGAGCTGGGAGACGTCGTCGATGATCTCCTTCGAGAACTTCAACGCCCGCAAACGTTTGCGGGCCATCCGCGCGCCGACCACCTCGTGGTGGTGGAAGCTCACCCCGCCGCCCGGCTGGAACTCCCGCGTCGCCGGCTTGCCGACGTCGTGCAGCAACGCCGCCAGCCGCAGGATCAGATCGGGCTCCGACGTCGGCTCGTGCGAGGTCTCCAGCTCGATCGCCTGGGCCAGCACGGTCAGCGAGTGCTCGTAGACGTCCTTGTGCTGGTGGTGCTCGTCGATCGCCAGCCGCATCCCGGGCACCTCGGGCAGCACCCGGTCGGCGAGCCCGGTGTCGACCAGCAGCTCCAGCCCCGGCCGCGGGTCGCCCGCCACCAGCAGCTTCGACAGCTCGGCCTGCACCCGCTCGGCGGTGATCCGGTCGATCTCCCCGGCCATCGACGTCATCGCGTCGATGACCCGCGGCGCCGCGGTGAAGCCCAGCTGCGCGGCGAAGCGGGCGGCGCGCAGCATCCGCAGCGGGTCGTCGGCGAACGACTCCTGCGGCGTCGCCGGCGTGTCCAGCACCTTTTGGCGCAACGCGCCCAGCCCGTCGTGCGGGTCGATGAACGTCTTGGACGTCAGCTCGACGGCCATCGCGTTCACCGTGAAGTCGCGGCGCAGGAGGTCACCCTCGATGCTGTCGCCGAACGTGACCTCGGGGTTGCGGCCGACCCGGTCGTAGCTGTCCGCGCGGAACGTCGTGATCTCGAGCTGCATGCCCTTCTTCGTCACGCCGACCGTGCCGAACGCGATCCCGACGTCCCAGACCGCGTCGCCCCACTCGCTGACGATCTTGAGCACCCGGTCCGGCCGCGCGTCCGTGGTGAAGTCGAGATCACCCGACCGGCGGCCGAGCAGCGCGTCGCGCACGCTGCCGCCCACGAGGTACAGGCGGTGCCCCGCGCCGGCGAACCTTTCCGCCAGCTCCTCCGCCAGGGGGGAGACCCGCATCAGCTCCACCACCGCGTTCTGCTTGGCGACCACGTCGTTCACGAAAATCCCACTACGTTTCGGGTGCGATCTACTACAACACCGCCGGACACGGACACGGAGAGCCAGCCTACCGGGGCAACCGTTTGCTCTAGCATCGCAGCATGTCTGGATCAGCCGGCCGTCCCGGCGCCCCGAAGCCGCGCAGGCGGCGCAGGCGGCACCGCGGCAGGCGCCTGACCACGGTCGACGAGACGTCGGCCGGCGGGCTCGTGGTGGATCCCGAGCGGGAACAGGCGGTGCTGATCGGCCGGCTCGACCGGCACGGCAGACTGCTGTGGTCGCTGCCCAAGGGCCACATCGAGGACGGTGAAACGGTGGAACAGACGGCCGTGCGCGAGGTCGAGGAGGAAACCGGCATCTCCGCGCGCGTGCTGCGGCCACTGGGCACCATCGACTACTGGTTCGTGGCCGAGAAGCGGCGCATCCACAAGACCGTGCACCACTTCCTGCTCGAAGCGCTCGGCGGTGAGCTTTCCGACGAAGACGTCGAGGTCACCGAGGTGGCCTGGGTGCCGCTGGCCGAGCTGGAGACCAAACTCGCCTACTCCGACGAGCGCAAGCTCGTCCGGAAGGCCAAGGAACTTTTCGCGCGCCCGGACGTCCACGGACGAGACGAGCGCGCACCTGAGGGAGCCCCCGAGTGAAGCGGTTCGCCGCAGCCTTCCTTTCCGTCCTCTTCCTGGCCGTCCCGGCCCTCTCCGGAGCCACGGTGGCGCAGGCGGCCGAGGGCGCCCGCCTGCGTGTCGACCTGGCCGAGCTGGCCCCGCGGGTGATCACCACGTCGACGACGACGTTGACCGTCGCCGGCACGGTGACCAACACCGGCGACCGGAAGATCACCCGGCCGCAGGTGCGGCTGCAGGTCGGCGAGCGGCAGACGAACGAGCGCGGGATCGGCGACGTGCTGTCCGGCGCGGTCATCAAGGACAACTTGCTGACCGAGTTCACCCCGGTCGCGGACGTGCTGGAACCCGGGCAGAGCGCGCCGCTGAACATCACCGTGAACCTGACCGGCGCGAAGGCGGCGCAATTCGGCAAGCCCGGCGTCTACCCGCTGCTGGTGAACGTCAACGGCACGCCGGAGTTCGGCGGGCCCGCCCGGCTCGGCGCCGTCAGCATGCTGATGCCGGTGCTGTCCGCGCCCGGCAGGCAGTCGAACGGCCACTCGTCCGGCGCGCCGAGCATGACCCTGCTGTGGCCGCTGACCGGCAACGTCCCCCACGTCTACGCGGCCCCGTACGGGAGCCCGCTGGTGCTGGCCGACGACCGGCTGGCCGCCGAGATCGGCGCCGACGGCAGGCTCAACGGGCTGGTCACCGCGGCCGCCACGGCCGTGCGCGACGACTCGAGCCTCGCCAAGTCGATGTGCTTCGCCCTCGACCCGGACCTGCTCGCCACGGTCGACGCGATGAGCCGCGGCTACCTCGTCCACACGGACGCGGGCAACGTCGACGGCAAGGGCGTCGAGACCGCGAAGACGTGGCTGTCCGCGCTCCGCTCGCTGGTCGGCGGCCGGTGCGTCGTCGCGCTGCCGTTCGCCGACGCCGACCTCGACGCCCTCACCCGGATCCGGCCCGGCGACCCCACCCTGCTCACCCGGGCCGTCACCGGCTCGGCGACCATCCAGCAGGTGGCCGGCGTCACCCCGCAGACCGGCGCGCTCTGGCCGGACGGCACGCCGAGCGCGTCGGTGCTCGCCGCGCTCACCGAGGCCGGTGTGCGCACCGTGCTCGCCGACGCGGGCAAGCTCGCCCCCGCGGCGACCGGCGGCGGCGTCACCGTGCAGGGCAGCACCGTCCGCGTGCAGCCGACCGACTCGCTGATCTCCGCCGCGATGACGGGCGTCCCGACCGTGCCGGACTCGGTCACGATGCCCGCCACGACCGAGCGGGCGGTCGCGAGCCAGAACGGCCTCGGCGCGCTGGCCTTCCGCGCCGGGCTCGGCCAGCCCGCCGGACAGCAGCGGCCGGACCACCTGCTGGTCGCGCCGCCGCGCCGCTGGGACGCGCCGCCCGCCGAGCTCACCGCGTACCTGCGGCAGGTCGGCGACTTCCTCGACGCGGGCCTGGTCACCGCGACCGGGCTCTCGACGCTGCTGGCCGCCGACCCGGCGGTCTCCGCGGCCGGCGGTGTCGCTGCCGACGCGCGGAACCCGGCCGCCGGTATCGACGCCGGCGTCGTCTCGACGCTGTCGGCCCTCGACGACCAGGCCACCGGGCTGGCGTCCGCGATGCAGCTCGACCCCACCAAACGGGTGAAGCCGGACGACGTCGTCGCGCCGGTCCGGCTGGCGGAGCTGCGTGGCGCGTCCACGGCGTGGCGGGGACTGCCCGCCGACGCGGCGACGACGAACGCGCGGGCCGAGCTGGCCTCGATCAGCGGGCGGGTGACCGTCTCGCAGCCGAAGCAGACCATCGCGCTGGCGTCCGGCAACTCGCCGCTGCCGGTGTACGTCAGCAACGACCTGCCGGTCGGGATCAGCGCCCGGTTCACGCTCAACAACAACACCGGCCTCCGCCCGACGGACGGGCAGGAAAGGTTCTTCCCGGCCAGCGGCGGCAAGAACTACTTCCTCCCGGTGGAGGCCCTGCGGGCCGGCCGGTTCAGCGTCGATGTGTCGTTGCGCACCCCCACCGGTACCCCGCTCGGGTCATCCGCGCGGTTCGAACTGACGTCGACGGAGTACGGCGCGATCACCATCATCGCGACCGTCGCCGCAGGTGTGGCGCTGCTGCTCCTCGCCTCCCGGCGCATCTACCGACGACTGAAGGACGCCCGCGCCGGCCGCGCCGTCGTGGATTGATCTCTCGCCCTTCGAGTCTTCCGCGCCGTTCCCGATTACCCTTGGTCCGCACGTGCGCGGCACCGGGCCGCGGCACCGGAACCGAGCACCGAGGATTGGGCACGCGTTGGAGAGAGAGCCGGGCTTACCACCCGAGCGTGCGAGTCGTCCTCGGCGCGAAGGCGTACCGCCGCCCCCGCAAACGCCACAGACACCACAGCCGCCGCCAAGGACTGACGGGCCTCCGCGAACGTCGCAACCGGTCCGCCGCCAGCCACCGCCGCAGCAGCCGCCTCCGCCACCCCCGGAGCGCGGCCGCCGCCAGCCGCCCCGCAACGGGCAAACGCGCCATCTGCCGGCCCCCGAGGACGTACCGCGCCCGCCGCGCGACGACGCTCCGCCCCGCGACCGGCGCCCAGCTCCCGACGGACGACCGGCGCGCGACGACGTCCCGGCCCGCGGCAATCGCCCGGCCCGGCGCGTCCCGCCGCCCCAGGGGCCACCGCCGCAAGGGCCGCCACCGCAGCCCCCGCGCGGTGGGCAGCCGCCACGGCCCGCCGGGGGTCCGGCGCCCACGCGCGTCCAGCCCGTGCCGCCGCCGATCCCGCCGGGCCCGCCACCGCAGAAGGGCCCGCCTTCGCAGCAGGGCCGGCTTCCGCAGCCCGCTCCGCCGCCCGCGACTCCGCCGCCGGGCACTCCAGCTCCCGGGATGCCGGTGCCGTCCCGCGGCCGCGCGCCCCGGCGTCCGGCGCCGGTCCGCCCGTGGCAGGAGGAGGCCCAGCAGCCGGCCCGCGACCCGGAGGCCACGCGGTACATCCCGCGCGCCGCCGGCGTCCCGATGAACTCGCGCTGGCCGGTCGCCGACCCCGACGTCATGCGGCCGTACGACGCGCTGGCCACCCAGGTCATGCCGGCGTTCAAGGGGCCGCTGGTCAAGCCCCGGCCGGACGGCGAAGTTCAGGAGGCCCCGGCCAAGGCGCCGTCGCTGGCGAAGGCGTCCGGCCGGATGGCGATCGCGTCGCTGATCAGCCGGATCACCGGCTTCCTGTGGAAGCTGCTGCTGGTCGGCGCCATCGGCCAGGGCATCGCGAACGACTCGTTCAACGTCGCCAACACGATGCCGAACATCATCTTCGAGCTGCTGATGGGTGGCGTGCTCGCCAGCGTGGTGGTGCCGCTGCTGGTGCGCTCGCAGGACGAGGCCGACGGCGGGACGGCCTACACCCAGAGACTGATCACGGTCGCGTTTTCGCTGCTCCTGGTCGGCACCGTCGTGGCGGTGATGGCCGCACCGGCGTTCACGAGTCTCTATGTCGACTCGTCCGGCCAGGCCAGCCCGGGGCTGACCACGGCGTTCGCCTACCTGCTGCTGCCGGAGATCTTCTTCTACGGCATGTTCGCGCTGCTCTCGGCGGTGCTGAACGCCAAGCAGATCTTCGGCCCGACCGCGTGGGCGCCGGTGATCAACAACCTGGTGGTCATCTTCACGATCCTGGTCGTCTGGATCATGCCCGGCGACATCAACACCCAGCAGGTCTCGATCACCGACCCGAAGGTGCTGACGCTGGGCATCGGCGTCACCGGCGGCATCGTCGCCCAGGCCCTGCTGCTGATCCCCCCGCTGCTGCGGTCCGGCTTCCGGTTCAAGTGGCGCTGGGGCATCGACAAGCAGATGAAGGAGTTCGGCGGCCTCGCGCTGTGGATCCTCGGCTACGTCGCGGTGAGCCAGGTCGGCTACACGATCAACACGCGCGTGCTGACCAGCGGCTCGCCCGGCGGTGTGACGGCCTACAGCAACGCCTGGCTGCTCTTCCAGCTGCCGTACGGCGTCATCGGCGTCTCGCTGCTGACGGCGATCATGCCGCGGATGAGCCGCGCGGCCGCCGACGGCGACCACAAGAAGCTGATCGGCGACCTGTCGTACGCGTCCCGGATGTCGACGGTGATGCTCGTGCCGATCTCCGCGGTGATGACCGTGGTCGGCGGCTCGATCGGGATCGCGCTGTTCACCTTCGGCAAGGGCACCGTCGAGACCGCCGAGCGGCTCGGCGACGCGCTGGCCATCTCGGCGTTCGCGCTGCTGCCGTACGCGCTGGTCATGCTCCAGATGCGCGTGTTCTACGCGATGAAGGACGCCCGCACGCCGACGCTGATCATGATCGTGATGACGCTGGTCAAGGTGCCGCTGCTGTACCTGTGCCCGGTGCTGCTGTCGCCGGACAACGTCGTGCTCGGCGTGATGATGGTCAACGCGCTGACGTTCGTGGTCGGCGCCATCCTCGGCCAGGTTTGGCTCTGGGTGACGCTGGGCAACTTGCGCAGCAAGCGGGTGATCGGCGTGATTCTCTTCACGGTCGTCGCGAGTGTCCTGGGTGTCGCCGCCGCATGGGTCGCGGGCAAGCTCGTGCCGGACTCGTTCGGGCCCACTTTCGGTGCCTGGGTGAAGCTGTTGCTGCAGAGCATCGTCGGCATCGTCGTCTCGTTCGGCGTGCTGATGGCGCTGAAGGTCGAAGAGCTGAAGCCGGCCACTTCGAGGTTCACCCGGTTGATCAAGCGCGGGTAACGATTGCGGTACGGAAGGCGACGACTCCCGCGTCGTATTCTGGGTAACCTTGGTGCGGGGAGCTAGCGGGAGAGTGCGGGTGGACACGAGGCGGAGCGAACAGGCGGGGGGTGCGAACCACGTGGGCAAGGCCCAGGTCGGATCGCTGGCCCCCGGGCGTGTGGTCGGCGACGGCCGCTACCGCCTCCTCGCGCAGTTCGGCGTGGACGAGCGGGGCGACGCGCATCTTTGGCGCGCACGCGACGGGCAGCTGAAGCGGGATGTCGCGCTGACCCTGCTGGTCGGCGACCCAGCCGACCCGGAAGCGGCCCGGCTGGCCCGGCGCACGCTCGAACGCGCCACCCACGCGTCCAAGTTCGGCCACGGCGGCGTCGCCCGCGTGCTCGACGTGCTCGCCCTCGGCAGCGGCGTCACCTCCGGCGAAGGCCTGCTCGGCGTCGTCGTCGCGGAGTGGACGAAGGGCAGCGACCTGGTCGACCTCGTCGCGCAGCGGCCGGTGGCGCCCGCCGCGGCCGCGCGGATGGTGCAGGCGCTGGCCGAAGCCGTCGAACAGGCCCACCAGAACGGGCTCGTCCTCGGGCTCGACCACCCCCAGCGCCTGCGGCTGACGCCGAGCGGCGCGCTCAAGCTCGCGTTCCCCGGCCCGCTGCCGGAAGCGACCCTGCGCGACGACGTCAAGGCGCTCGGCGCGGTCCTCTACCTGCTGCTCACCGGGCGGTGGGCGCTGCCAGGCGGGCCGCCCGCGATCCCGGCGGCGCCGATGACGCCCCAGGGCCGGATCGTCCCGCCCCGCCAGCTGGTGCCGACGGTGCCGGCCGACCTGTCGTCGCTGGCCGTGCGCACGATCGAGGACGGCGGCAACGGCGGCATCCGCACCAGCGCGGCCATCCTCCGCGTGCTCGGCCAGGTGGCCGAGGAGGAGGAACGCACCCAGCTGATCAAGGCCGTCGGCGGCGACCCCGCCGAGGCCGAAGGCACGGTCTGGACGACGAAGAAGCCGGTCAAGGACGTCGCCCGGCGGCGCAAGCTGGCGCTCGGCGTCACCGTGCTGGTGGTCGCGACCGTCGTCATCCTCGCCTGGGGCGGGCTGATGCTGATCAACGTCTTCCAGGGCGATTCGAAGGCGACCGGACCGACGATCAACGTCGCCGCGCCGCCGGCGTCGAGCCAGCCGGCCGGGCAGCCGCCCGCGCCGTCGTCGCCGGCGCAGCAGCCGCCGCCGTCCGTGGGCGCCGGGGTGAAACCGCAGTCGGTGGCCGTCTACAACCCCTCGGGCAAGGGCGACAACACCACGCGGGCGAAGTACGCGATCGACGGCAAGGCCGAAACGGTCTGGCGGACCGAGAAGTACAAGCAGCAGCTGCCCGCCGTGAAGCCGGGCGTCGGGCTGATCGTCGTCTTCAAGGACCCGATCAACCTCAGCCAGGTGAAGATCGCCGGTGGCACGCCGGGCACGAAGGTCGAAATCCGCTCGGCGACGGAGAAGAACCCGAACCTGGCCGACACGAAGGTGGTCGGCAACGGCGACGTGACCGGGGCGGACACGACGATCGCGCTGGCTCAACCGGCGCAGGGCGAGTACTTCATCGTCTGGATCACCCAGCTGGGCGACGCCGACGGGCAGTACATGACCGAAATCGGCGACGTGTCCTTCCTGCCTGCGGGGTGACGCACCTGGCCGGGTCAGTAGGCTCTGGCGAGTGACAGCTGCAGCTTCCACGGATGCGGATCTGATAGCGGCTCACGCCGCGGGAGATCCTCATGCGTTCAGCGAACTCGTCCAGCGACACCGCGACCGCATGTGGGCGGTCGCGTTGCGCACGGTCCGTGACCCGGAAGAGGCCGCCGACGCGTTGCAGGACGCGTTCATCTCGGCGTTCCGCGCGGCCGGGAACTTCCGGGCGGAATCGCAGGTCACGACGTGGCTGCACCGGATCGTGGTGAACGCCTGCCTCGACCGGATCCGCCGCCGCCAAGCGCGCCCGACCGTCCCGCTGCCGGAGACCGGCTTCAACGAGCCGGCCGTCCCGCGCGACTCGATGGCCGAGCGCGAGACCAGCCTGCTGGTGCGCGCGGCGCTGGACCAGCTGCCCGAGGACCAGCGCGCCCCGATCGTGCTCGTCGACGTCGAGGGGTACTCGGTCGCCGAGACGGCGAAGATGCTCGGCATCGCCGAAGGCACCGTGAAGAGCCGATGTGCGCGGGGCCGCGGAAAACTCGCGAAGGTTCTCGGACACCTGCGGAACCCCGATGCGATTGCGAACGTCCCAACTCACGAAAGCAAACGGGCCGGGCGCCAGCCGGGTAGCGGGGAGGGACGATGACGGACGAAAGCCGGGGGATCGGGGGGACCATCGGTCCGCCCTGGTCTGTCGACGTGCTCGCCGACCTCCACGCCGGCGTCCTGGACGACGCTCAGGCGGCCGAACTGTGGCCGCTGGTCGACGCCGACCCGGAGGCCCGCGCGATCTTGGACGCGCTCGACGCGACGCGGACAGACCTGGCTTCGCTCGCCGCCGCACCCGCCCCGCCGATGCCCGCCGAGTTCGCGGCCCGGCTCGACGCGGCGCTGGCCGCCGAAGCAGCGGCCGCCTTTCCGAGAGCGACGCAGGCACCGCGGCCGGCCGGGCCCGGGGACGCCCAGGTGGTGGACCTCGCGGCGGCTCGGAGACGCCGGAACACGCGGCTCGGCTGGGCCGCCGGCATCCTGACCGCGGCCGCGGCGGCCGTCGTCGCGGTGACGGTCGCGCTGCCCTCGACGTCACCGAAGGACGGCACGCCGAACGTGGCCGCACCCGCCCCGGCGGGCCCGTCGGTGGGCAGTGACGGCAGCGGCGCCCAGGCACTGGTCGGCAAGGCGGTCGGCGTCCGCGACTTCGGCCCGCTGGGGAACGAGGACCGGCTCGACGCGTGCATCGCGGCCGCGGGGCTCGACCCGAAGGTGCGGCCGGAAGGCGTCCGCCCGGTGAACGTCGGCGGCAAGGCCGGCGTGATGATCATCCTGACCACCGGGAAGCTGGCCCAGTTCCGCCTGGTCGCCTTCGGCGCGGACTGCGGGCCCGGTAATCCGGCTGTGCTGTTCGACAAGGTCGTCGGGGAGAAGTAGCGGCTGTGACATCCGGGGCTTCGCCCCGGGCCGGGGGCTCCGCCACCCGGAGCCCCCATGAGCGGTGTCACGGCTGGGAACATGGCCACCTACCATCGTGTTGAGCCTGGTACACGGGTCACTACGAGCGGAGGTCACGGGTGGCTGCCGAAGAAATCAGGAACCTGATCATCGTCGGGTCGGGTCCTGCCGGATATACCGCTGCCGTTTACGCGGCACGGGCCCAGCTGGAACCGCTGGTGTTCGAGGGCACGCAGTTCGGCGGCGCGCTGATGACGACGACCGAGGTCGAGAACTTCCCCGGGTTCCGCGACGGCATCATGGGTCCGGACCTGATGGAGGAGATGCGCAAGCAGGCGGAGCGCTTCGGCGCCGAGCTGCGCGCGGAGGACGTCGAGTCGCTGGAGCTGACCGGGGACGTCAAGTACGTCCACGCGAACGGCAAGCGCTACGCCGCCCGCGCGGTGATCCTCGCCATGGGCGCGGCGGCGCGGTACCTCAACGTGCCGGGCGAGCAGGAGCTGCTCGGCCGCGGTGTCTCGGCCTGTGCGACCTGTGACGGCTTCTTCTTCCGCGACCACGACATCGTGGTCGCCGGCGGCGGCGACTCGGCGATGGAGGAGGCGACCTTCCTGACGAAGTTCGCCAAGTCCGTCACGATCGTCCACCGGCGCGAGGAGTTCCGCGCGTCCAAGATCATGCTCGAGCGCGCCCGCGCGAACGAGAAGATCAAGTGGCAGCTGAACGCGCAGATCACCGGGGTGCTCGGCGACGGCAAGGTCGAGGGCCTGCGGCTGAAGGACACCAAGGACGGCTCCGAGTCGACGCTGGACGTGTCCGGTTTCTTCGTCGCCATCGGCCACGACCCGCGCAGCCAGCTCGTGCGCGGCCAGGTCGAGCTGGACGAGGACGGCTACGTGCTCACCCAGGGCCGGACGTCCTTCACGAACCTCGACGGCGTCTTCGCGGCGGGCGACCTGGTGGACCGCACCTACCGGCAGGCGATCACCGCCGCCGGCTCCGGGTGCAGCGCGGCGATCGACGCGGAACGATGGCTCGCGGAGCACGGCGACTCGGACGCGCACGAAGCGGCCGAGCTGGTCGGCGGCGGCTACGGCGCGGGCATCAACTGACTTTCCGGCGTTCGACCAACCTGAAGGAGAAACCATGACTCTGCTCGACAAGCTGGAGGAGAACTGATGACAAAGACCGTGAAGGTGACCGACGCGACGTTCGTCGACGAGGTCCTGACCAGCGAGAAGCCGGTTCTCGTCGACTTCTGGGCCACCTGGTGCGGTCCGTGCAAGATGGTCGCCCCGGTGCTCGAGGAGATCGCGGCCGAGAACGGCGAGAAGCTGACCGTCGCCAAGATCGACATCGACGAGAACCCGAACACGCCGCGTGACTACCAGGTGATGTCGATCCCGACGCTGATCCTGTTCCAGGGCGGCAAGCCGGTGAAGCAGATCGTGGGCGCGAAGCCGAAGGCCGCGCTGCTGTCGGACCTCGCCGACGTCCTCTGAACCGAACGAGCCCGGCGAACCCGGGGCCTGCGGGAACCCTCTCGCGGACCCCGGGTTCGTCGTCGTTCGGGGGAATCTGTCCGGTGTGGGTGAATCGAGCGTGACGACAGCCGCGATGGGTACTCCACGATCGGGGCCTTGACCCACCTACCGGGCCTGCGCTGTCACCCAGAGTTGGCAAGGCACAATAGAGGACCTGGGTTCGCCCAGCGAAGGTTTCCCGAAGTTTCACCACGCGCACCGAACCCCCGAGTCGGTGCCTTAGGAAGAGCGAGGAGTGCATGCGGGTACTCCGCCGCGGTGACGCCGGCCCGGACGTCGCCGAGATCAGATCCATCCTGGCCGGGATGGACCTGCTCCCGCCGGTCACCGGTACCGACGACTACGACACGTTCGACGTCGCCGTCGAGAGCGCCGTCCGTGCCTTCCAGCAGCGCCGTGGGCTGATGACCGACGGTGTCGTGGGTCCGGCGACGTTCCAGGCGCTCAAGGGCGCCAGCTACCACCTGGGCAGCCGCCCGCTGTCGTACATGATCGCCTCCCCCGTCCACGGCGACGACGTCTTCACGCTGCAGGAGCGGCTGACCGAGCTGGGCTTCGACGCCGGCCGTCCCGACGGCTACTTCGGCCCGCAGACCGAGCGCGCGCTGAAGACGTTCCAGCGCGACATGCGCCTGACGCCGGACGGCATGTGCGGTCCCGCGACCATCCGTGAGCTGCACCGCCTGTCTTCGCCGCGAGCACGGGGCGGCCGCCCGGTGTTCCTGCGCGAGCAGGAGCAGGTGCGCCAGGCCGGGCCGCGGCTGCGCGGCAAGCGCATCGTGATCGACCCCGGCCATGGCGGCGACGACCTCGGCGTGGTCGCCGGCTCGCTGCGTGAGGCCGACATCGCGTGGGACCTGGCCCGGCGGCTGGAAGGCCGGATGAAGGCCACCGGCATGGAGGCGCTGATCTCCCGCGGCCCCAACCACAGCCCGACCGAGCTGGAGCGCGCCCGCTTCGCGAACGACGCCGGCGCCGACCTGTTCCTGTCCCTGCACAGCGACGGCAACCACTCGCCGCGGGCCCAGGGCATCGCGAGCTTCCACTTCGGCACCGGCAACGGCACCACGTCCACCGTCGGTGAGCTGCTGGCCGGGTTCATCCAGCGCGAGGTCGCGGCCCGCACGGGCATGCTGGACTGCCGCACGCACTACAAGACGTGGGAGATCTTCACCCGCACCCGCTGCCCGGCGGTCCGGGTCGAGATCGGCTACCTGACGAACCCGGACGACGCCCGCAAGCTCGGCGACCCGGCGTTCCGCGACATCGTCGCGGAGGGCATCCTGATCGCCGTCAAGCGGCTGTATCTGCTCGGCGAAGGCGACCAGCCGACGGGGACGTTCACGTTCGCCGACGTCCTGGCGCACGAGCTCGCGAAGGCCGAATAGGGCCGACCACAACCCCTAGCGGCTCACCTTCACCTGCCCCACCATCCCTGGGGACGCCCTCGGCGCGTCCCCAGGTTTTGGGGCAGTTCTCCACAGCTTGTCCACCGCTCCTATCAGGGCTCTGTGGATAACTCGGCACTTCTTCCACAGTTGTGCACACGCGTCGAAGCCGGTGCTTCGGACGTGCCGAAACACCGGCGCAAACGTTTGCGGGGAAGGTCAGGCGCGGCCGAGGCTCGGCTCGGCCGTCGTGATCGTCACCTGGCCGAGCAGCCGCTCCAGCGCCGCTTCGACGTCTTCCTTCCAGGTGATCGCCGAGCGCAGCTCCAGCCGCAGCCGCGGCCACTTCTGGTGCGGGCGGACCGTCTTGAAGCCCACGCTCTGCAGGAACGCCGCCGGCAACACGCAGCTGTGCCCGCCGTCGGGGTCGGACTCTTCGGGCTTCGCGTCGCCGAACGCCTCGATCGCGCGCACGCCGCGCTTGGTCAGGTCCTTGGCAACGGCCTGCACCAGCATCCGGCCGAGGCCGCCACCGCGGAACTCCGGAAGCACCTGGAACGCCGTCAGCAGGACGGCGTCGGCGCTCGGCGGGGACGTCGGGAAGGCCAGCGCGCGCGGGACGGCGTTCGGCGGGGCGTACAGCACGAACCCGACCGGCAGCGTGTCGCTGTAGACGATGCGGCCGCAGGAACCCCACTCGAGCAACACGCTCGAGACCCAGGCTTCCTTTTCGACCTCGGTGGCGCCGAACTCCTCGGCCTGGTTCTTCAGGTGCGGAGCGAGCTCCCAGTACACGCACCTGCGACAGCTCTTCGGCAGATGCTCGAGGTTGTCCAGTGTGACGCCCACGACGCGACGCGACACCCGCGACCTCCCTGACCTGCGCTCCCGACGGGCTGCCCGGTCGTCAAGCCGCACGAAACCACGGCACGAGCACGGGAGCCATAGTCGAGGATAGGCCGATGTGACGAGCACCGAAAGGTCAGGGGTCCCGGATGGGTGCCCGGTTACACTCGATGGGATCTACCAGCTCCCGCGGGAGTGACCGTGTCCACCGAGCCCCGGGTGAATCGTCGATGACCGAGAACCGCCCCAGCAATCGCCCACGCGGCCGCCAGAACCTCGACCCGCACCTCGAGCGGTATGCCGCGCGCACCGCCGGGATGACCGCCTCCGAGATCCGGGCGCTGTTCGCGGTGGCCAGCCGGCCCGAGGTGGTCTCCCTGGCCGGCGGCATGCCGAACCTGGCGGCGCTCCCGCTCGACACGCTCTCGGCGCAGGTGGCGGAGATCATCGCGGAAGACGGCATGGTGGCGCTGCAGTACGGCTCGGCGCACGGCGTCCCGGCGCTGCGCGAGCAGATCTGCGAAATCATGGCGCTCGAAGGCATCAAGGCGCACCCGGACGACGTCGTCGTGACCGTCGGCTCGCAGATGGGCCTGGACATGGTCACGCGGCTGTTCTGCGACCCCGGTGACGTCGTGATCGCCGAAGGGCCGTCGTACGTCGGCGCGCTGGGCTCGTTCGCCGCGTACCAGGCGCAGGTCGTGCACGTGGCGATGGACGACAACGGCCTGGTGCCCGAGGGCCTGCGGCAGGCGCTCGCCGAGACGGAGAAGGCCGGCCGCCGGGTCAAGTTCCTGTACACGATCCCGAACTTCCACAACCCCGCCGGCGTCACGCTGGCCGTGGAGCGCCGCGCGGAGATCCTGGAGATCTGCCGCGCCCACGACGTCCTGGTCGTCGAGGACAACCCGTACGGCCTGCTCGGCTTCGACGGTCAGATCTACCCGGCGCTGCGCTCGACCGACCCCGACAACGTCGTGTACCTCGGCTCGTTCTCCAAGACGTTCGCCTCCGGCCTGCGTGTCGGCTGGGTGCTCGCGCCGCACGCGGTGCGCGAAAAGCTGGTGCTGGCCGCGGAGTCGGCGACGCTGTGCCCGCCGACGTTCAACCAGATGATCGTGTCGCGCTACCTGGCCACGCACGACTGGAAGGGCCAGATCAAGAAGTTCCGCGAGAACTACCGCGACCGGCGCGACGCGATCCTGTCGGCGCTCGACCAGTACCTGCCCCCCGGCTGCTCGTGGACCAAGCCGGACGGCGGCTTCTACGTCTGGGTGACGGTGCCGGAAGGCGTCGACACCAAGGCGATGCTGCCGCGCGCGGTGACCGCGCGGGTGGCGTACGCGTCCGGAACCGGCTTCTACGCCGACGGCTTCGGCAGCCGCCAGATGCGGCTGTCCTACTGCTACCCGACGCCGGAGCGGATCCGTGAAGGCGTGCGGCGGCTGGCCGCCGTGCTGGAGTCCGAAATGGACCTCGCGCGTACCTTCGGTAACGTGAGCGCGCGCCAGATCCAGGGACCGCAGAACCCGTCTCCGGACACGGTCTAGTTCCTACTTAAGGAGTTCCACGGTGGTCGACCGTACCGTTGCCGTGCTCGCCGGCGGGCTCTCGCACGAACGCGACGTCTCGCTGAGGTCCGGGCGACGGCTCTCCGCGGCACTCAAGTCCGAAGGCCTCGGCATCGAGGAGTGGGACACCGACGCGGGGCTGCTGGAGCGCCTGCGCACGCAGCGGCCGGACGCGGTGGTCGTCGCCCTGCACGGCGGTGAGGGCGAGAACGGCTCGGTGCAGACGGTGCTGGAGATGCTGGACGTGCCGTTCGTCGGCACCGGTTCCCAGGGCTGCCGCCGCGCGTGGGACAAGCCGACCGCGAAGGCGTTGCTGGAGAACGCCGGGTTCGTGACGCCGGGCTGGGTGGTGCTGCCGCACAGCACGTTCCGCGAGCTGGGCGCTCAGGCGGTGCTGGACGCGATGGTGGAGCGCCTCGGCCTGCCGCTGATCCTCAAGCCGGACCAGGGCGGCTCGGCGCTCGGCACCCAGGTGGTGCGCGAAGCGACGGAACTGCCGGCGGCGATGGTGGGCTGCTTCGCTTACGGCGACACGGTCCTCGCGGAACGGTTCGTGGACGGCGTCGAGGTGGCCGTGACGGTCATCGAGGGCGCGGACGGGCCCGAGGCCCTGCCGGCGGTCGAGATCGTCCCGGAGAGCGGCGTGTACGACTACACGGCCCGCTACACCGCCGGCCTCACCGACTTCTTCACCCCGGCCCGGCTCGACGACACCGCGGCCAAGGCGGTGGCCGAGCTCGCGGTCGCCGTGCACCGCGTGCTCGGGTTGCGGGACATCTCGCGCACCGACGCGATCGTCGCCGCGGACGGCACGGTGTACTTCCTCGAAGTGAACCCGTCGCCCGGCCTCACCGAAACGTCGACGGTGCCGATGGCGATCGAAGCGGCGGGCAAGTCGCTCGGCACCGTGTTCGCCGAACTGATCGGGCGCGCGATCTCTCGCTGACCAAGTTCGCACGAAAGGCCACTACGGATCTCCGTGGTGGCCTTTTTCGTGTCGCGAACGATCATCACTGGCTGTGCTTGCGGCGGCTGCGAACCGCAATCATCACCGTGACGAAACACCCCGGGGTGATCCCTAATCGGAATCCGGTGTCCGATTTGCCGTGTTCGCGTCGATGATCGAGACGATTCGCTCGAGGTCGTCGACCGAGCCGAACTCGAGCACGATCCGCCCCTTGCGCCGGCCGAGGTCGACCTTCACGCGGGTGTCGAACCGGTCCGAAAGGCGGTTCGCGAGTTCCTGCAACCCGGGTGCCTGGATCGGCTTGCGCGCTGCCGGCTTCGGCTTGGCCGGCTTCTCGCTCTTCTTGAGCGTGACGGCTTCCTCGGTCGCCCGGACCGACATGCCTTCCGCGACGATGCGGGTGGCGAGCTCTTCCTGGCTCTCGGCGTCCTCAAGCGACAGCAGCGCCCGCGCGTGCCCGGCGGACAGGACGCCCGCGGCGACCCGGCGCTGCACCGGCAGGGGCAGCTTGAGGAGCCGGATCGTGTTGGTGATGACCGGCCGGCTGCGGCCGATGCGGCTCGCCAGCTCTTCGTGCGTGACGGCGAACTCGTCGAGCAGCTGCTGGTACGCTGCCGCCTCTTCGAGGGGGTTCAGCTGGACGCGGTGGATGTTCTCCAGGAGCGCGTCGCGCAGCATCGACTCGTCGGCGGTCTGCCGGACGATCGCCGGGATCGCTTCGAGCTCCGCCTGCTGCGACGCGCGCAGCCGCCGCTCGCCCATGACGAGCTCGTACTCGTCGTTCCCGAGTTCGCGGACCACGATGGGCTGCATGAGCCCGAACTCGCGGATCGAGTGCTCAAGTTCGGCGAGCGCGTCTTCGTCGAAGACCTGACGCGGCTGCTTCGGGTTCGGCTTGATCGAGCCGACGGGGATCTCGCGGTAGACGGCCCCGGCGACCTCGCCGCTGTGCTGCTTCGCCTGACCGTTCGCGGCGAACCAGCCCTTTTCCTCGGCCGCCTTCTTGTCGGCCGCCGAGGTGTCACCGGGCGCGGGCAGGGAGCCGCCGCCGGGCGGGCCGGTCGGGATCAGGGCGGCGAGGCCGCGCCCCAGTCCTCCTCTGCGCTCGGTCATGTCGAACTACCCCTCTCCATCAGTGCGCCGCGCTCGGCGATCTCCTTGGCCGCGTCGACGTAGCTCATCGCCCCGCGCGAACCGGGATCGTAGGCGAGGACGGTCTGGCCGTAGCCGGGCGCCTCGGAGACCTTCACGCTGCGGGGGATGACGGTCTTCAGCACGGTGTCGCCGAAGTGGTTCCGCACCTCGTTCGTCACCTGGTCGGCCAGCTTGGTCCGGCCGTCGTACATGGTGAGGAGGATCGTCGAGACGCGGAGCTCGCGGTTGAGGTGCTGCTGGACGAGTTCGATGTTGCTCAGCAGCTGCCCGAGACCTTCCAGCGCGTAGTACTCGCACTGGATCGGGATGAGCACCTCCTGCGCGGCGACCATCGCGTTGACCGTCAGAAGGCCGAGCGAAGGCGGGCAGTCGATGAGGACGTAATCGACGCCGATCTGGTCGAGGATCTCCGAGGAGATGGCCTCCTTGAGCCGGGACTCGCGGGAAGCCATCGAGACGAGCTCGATCTCGGCGCCGGCGAGGTCAATCGTCGCGGGGACGCAGAAGAGGTTCGGGGACTGATCGGTCGGCTGGGCCGCCTCCGCGAGCGTCACCTCCCCGATCAGCACCTCGTAGATGGACGGCGTCCCGGACCGGTGGTCGACGTCGAGCGCGGTGCTCGCGTTGCCCTGCGGGTCGAGGTCGACCACGAGCGTCTTGAGGCCGTGGACGGCAAGGGCGGCGGCTAGGTTGACCGTGCTGGTGGTCTTGCCGACGCCGCCCTTCTGGTTGGCGACGGTCAGCACGCGACGGCGACCGGGGCGGGGGAGTGTCCGCTCCGGGTGCAGCAGCCGCGCGGCGCGGGTGGCTTCTTCGGCGATCGGCGTCCAGCCCACGTCGTGGCTGGTCTGCGTGGAGTCGGACGGCGGGGGATTCACCGGTCTCGACACCTCCTCCATGTAGACGTCTGGTCGATGGTCGAGCCGCGTCGTTTCACGTGGAACACCGCGGCTCGTTCTCTGCGCTAGCGCTTCTTGCTCCGTGCCTTCGGCTTGGCCGACGCCGTCTTCGACGGCAGGCGACGGATCTTCACGACCGTGCTGGGGACCTCCAGCACGTCCGCCCCACACTCGACGATCAGCGGATCGGCGCCACCCGCCCTGCGGATGGCGGCACCGTCCCGGTCGATCTCCTCCGCCGCGCTGGCGCCTTTGAGGGCGACCAGAAAACCATCGGGTCGGACCAGTGGCAGACACCAGTCCGCGAGCCGGGCGAGCGGGGCGACCGCGCGAGCGGTGACGATGTCCGCGCCACCGAGCTGCTCACGCACAGGCCGCTCCTCCGCGCGTCCACGGACGATGGTGATCGGGAGTTCCAGCTTCTCGGCTACCTCGGCCAGCCAGTCCACCCGGCGGGCCATCGGTTCGAGCAAGACGATATCGAGGTCCGGTCGCGCGATCGCGAGCGGCACTCCCGGAAGCCCAGCGCCCGACCCGACGTCGATGACCCGAGCCCCCTGGGGCAGCTGCTCGCCGATGACGGCCGAGTTGAGCACATGCCGTTCCCACAGCCGCTCGACTTCCCGCGGTCCGATCAGCCCACGCTCGACGCCGTGGAGCTCCAGGAGTTCGACGTACCCGGCCGCCTGGTCGACGTGCTCACCGAACACACGCTCCGCCGCGGCCCGCACCGCCACCGCGGCCTGCTCCAAGCTCACTCGGTCTACTCCTCGTCCGCCGGTTTCACGTGAAACCGCGCTCGCTCGATTGTCCCCGATGCCGAGGCGAAAACGAGCCGACAGACCGTAGATGTGGACAACTCCACTCAGCCGATGGCCGCGATGGACGTTCCACGTGAAACATCACCGATGTAATTCGCTCGGACGTGCTCGTTGGGTCCTCCGGGGGTGAGGACCTCACCGGGCGGGGGACGCATGAGCCACACCTAGCACACAAAGAAGCGGCCCCACCCGAACCAGTCGGATGGGGCCGCTCTCGTCAATCGAGGCTCAGGCCTCCGGGAAGATCACCACTCGGCGCTTCGGGTCTTCGCCCTCGCTCTCGCTGGTGACGCCGGCGACCGTCGCCACCGCGTCGTGCACCACCTTGCGTTCGAACGGGCTCATCGGCTGCAGCCGCACCCGCTCGCCGCTCGAGAGGACCGACTCCGCCGTCGAGCGGCCGAGCTCGCGCAGCTCCTCGCGACGGTCCGCTCGCCAGCCCGCGATGTCCAGCATCAGCCGGCTGCGGGAGCCGGTCTCCTGCTGGACCGCCAGACGGGTCAGCTCCTGCAGCGCCTCGAGCACCGTGCCGCGCGGGCCGACGAGCTTCTCGAGGTCTTCGCCGCCGTCGATGCTCACGATCGCGCGGCCGGCTTCCACGTCCAGGTCGATGTCACCGTCGTAGTCGAGCAGGTCCAGCAGGCGCTCGAGGTAGTCGCCGGCGATGTCACCCTCCTGCACGAGGATGTCGTCACCACCCGCCTTCTCCTCGCCCCCCGCGTCCGCGGTCGCGGTCGCGCCCGGGGTCACGTCATCCTGATCGGCGTCGATCGTGTCGATCGTCTCCGACATCATTCGTCTCCTCTCCGGACCGGTCGCGCCTCAGCGGCGCTTCCGGCCCGACTTCCTGGTCGAGTCTTTGAGGAGCCCGGGCACGTCCGTGCCGTTCTCCTTCGAGCCGTTCTGGCTGTTCGCTTCGGCCGGGACCTGGTCCGCGGCGCCGTCCGCCTTGGCGGACTCGGCGGCCTTGGCGGCGGCCTCCGCCGGCGTGAGCTGAGCGAAGCCGTGGGCCGAGCCCGCCTTGGCGACCTTCTTCTGCGAGCCACTCTGCGCGGGCTGGTTCTTCTTCTGCTGGACCGGCTTCTGGCCGACCTTCGGCGCGGTCGGCTTCTGGCCCGGCTTCGGGCCGAGCGACGCGCGCTTCTCCACGGCTTCGGCCTTGCGGGCGGCCTCTTCCTTGTCGATCTTCGTGTAGACGAGGCGCTGCTGCATCAGGGTCCAGCCGTTGTTCGCCAGCCAGTAGAAGAGGAGGCCGAGCGGGAACAGCGCACCGAAGACGAGCACACCGAGCGGGAAGATGTACATCGTCAGCTTGTTCATGATGGCGGTCTGCGGGGTGGCCGACGCGGCGTTCTGCCGGGCCACCGAGTGCCGCGCGGTGAGGTGCGTGGCGATCGAAGCGACGATCATCAGCGGCAGCGCGACCGGGAGGACGTTCCAGTGCCAGCCGGAAGCGCCCGAGCCACCGATCGCCGTGACACCGTTGTGGACCGCTTCGCCGATGTTGACGCCGAACAGCTTCGCGTTGACGTACGACTCGACGTCGTGCTGGTTGAAGAAGTAGTTCTCGGTCTTGGGGCCGCCACCCGTCGGCTGGATGGTGAATGCGCGGAGGACCCAGTTCAGGCCGATGAACACCGGAATCTGGAGCAGCATCGGCAGGCAGCTGCCCAGCGGGTTGACGCCGTGCTCCTTCTGGAGCTTCTGCATCTCCGCGGCCTGGCGCTGCCGGTCGTTCGCGAACTTCTTCTGGATCTTCTTCATCTCCGGCGCGAAGTCCTGCATCTTCTTCATCGACCGGACCTGGTTCACGAACGGCTTGAACATGATGCCGCGCACCGTGAACGTCAGGAAGATGATGCCGAGGATCCAGGAGATGGCCGAGGCTTCCCCGAAGACCAGCCCGAAGACCTTGTGCCAACACCAGAGGATGAAGGACACGGGGTAGTAGATGAAATCGAGCACTGCTGCTACTCCTCGATCGGTGTTTCAGGTCTGCGGTGTCGCCACGAGAACGTCTCGGGTACCGGGTCGCGGCCGGGTGGCGTCCAGGGGCCGCAGCGGAGCAGTCGGCGCAGCGCGAGGTAGGAGCCACGGCCGGCGCCGTGCCGGGTGAGGGCTTCGACTGCGTACGCGCTGCAGCTCGGGTAGAACCGGCAAGCCGGCGGGAGGAAGGGCGAAATCGCCTTGCGATAGAGCTTGATGGGGAGCAGCAGGACCCAGGCGACGGGGCCTGGTCGCGGCTCGACGTCGTCGTGGTCGTGCTCTTCGTGCGCCGAGTGGTGCTCGGGGGTGGCTCGCATGCCGGTCACACCGCTGATCCGTGGTCGGGGGCCGCGTCCGCGGGACGCGTCGGGCGGGGGACATCCCCGGCCGGACGGCGCGACGACAGAAGTCCCAGCCGACGTAGCGCGGCGTCGAGATCGGCCCCGAGCTCCGCGCTGGACGCGGTCGCGGACGGCGGTAATGCCCGTACGACCAACGCACTGCCGGCGGGCAGGGTTCCGAGCCTGGCCGAAACGAGATGACGCAACCGCCGGGTGACGCGGTGGCGGACCACCGAGTTGCCGACGGCCTTGCTCACCACAAAACCCGCCCTGGCCGCCGGCGAAGTGCCGGCGGCCCCGGGCGGGTCCGTGGTCAGCGCGTGGACGACGAGGCGACGCCTGCCTGCCTTGGACCCGCGACGGAGAACCACGCGGAATTCCTCGCTCCGCCGCAGACGTGCGGCAGCCGGCAGCACGGCGCGCCTCGACCGGGTGCGATCAGGCGGACAGCGCGCCGCGGCCCTTGCGACGGCGGGCCGCCAGGATGGCCCGGCCGGCCCGGGTCCGCATGCGCAGCCGGAACCCGTGGGTCTTCGCGCGGCGGCGGTTGTTCGGCTGGAAGGTGCGCTTACCCTTGCTCACTGCTTCTCCTGTGTGTCGCGTCGGACGGGGAGGATTGGGGCCCCCTCCGTCTGGCGTGTCGTGCGGGCGCACGGCAGTCTCTGGTGTCTCCTACCAACGTGTGGCCTCGTCACGACGAGCGACGACAACGTGGGCGCGCGAAACACGCCCGTCGCATGCGGGAGACCTTACGAGGGTACGCACCCCCGTCCGACGGCCGGTAAGCGCCCCCTCGGCCACCGTCCGCGACCGGCGGGTGCGAGCCGGACCGGCGACACCGCGGCACCGAATGGCCACCCGCGGTGCACCGTGAAATGCTGACGCACCAGGATGCCTTGTGGCCGCGGGCGGGGCTTGTTAGCGTGCCTCTCCCGGGTCACCGGTCGAGGTGCACGAGTATCCGGGTGGTGGAGTGCCCACCGGCGTACGACGAGCCCGCAGGTGGGGTCGCCGCGGGTCGCCGTACATTAGTGCACAGCTGTGGACAACTATGTGGATATTCGCTGTGCCAGCGCGCGGGCAGGTCCTCCTGTGATCGCCGGGTGGAGTGACCGGGGCGTTCCCGGGCCGTTCGGCCGTCCACGCCGACGAGGGGAGGGGAGCCAGACAGGTGTCGGAACACCAGCATAATCTGGGCGTCATCTGGGAACAGGTAGTGCGCGAACTGTCCGACGGGACCCTGTCCCCCCAGCAGCGCGCCTGGATGCGGGTGACCCGCCCGATCGGCCTGCTCGACGGCACCGCGCTGCTCGCGGCTCCCAGTGACTTCGCGAAGGAAGCGATCGAACGCGGCCTGCGCGGCGCGATCACCGACGCGCTCTCCCGGCGGCTCGGCCGCGCCATCTCCCTCGCCGTGAAGGTCGACAGCGCCGAAGCGGTCGCCCCGGCCGCCGCGCCTCACTACGCACCGTCCCCCGGCCGGGCGGAAAACGGCGCGAGCCCCCAACCCGCGCCGCCGTTGCCGGGCAACGGCGCGCCGATGATGCCGCCGCGCCCCGAACCCGCGCCGTCGCTGGCGCCCCGGCCGCCGCACCAGTCCCTCGCGTCGAAGCCGGACGACGGCGACGACACCGACGAAGAAGTCGACGAAGAGGGCGAGGCGCTCGCCGCGGTCCACGAGATCTGGCCGACGTTCTCCGGCCAGCCGATCGCCGGCCAGCCGTACACCGCGCCGGCGCAGCCGCAGACGTCGAAGACGAAGCTGAACGAGAAGTACACCTTCGACACGTTCGTCATCGGCGCGTCCAACCGCTTCGCGCACGCGGCCGCGGTCGCCGTGGCCGAAGCGCCGGCCCGCGCGTACAACCCCCTCTTCATCTGGGGCGAGTCCGGGCTCGGCAAGACGCACCTGCTGCACGCGGTCGGGCACTACGCGCAACGGCTCTTCCCGGGCATGCGCGTCCGGTACGTCTCGACCGAAGAGTTCACGAACGACTTCATCAACTCGCTGCGAGACGACCGCAAGGTCGCCTTCCAGCGGCGCTACCGCGACATAGACATCCTGCTCGTCGACGACATCCAGTTCCTGGAGGGGAAAGAAGGCACGCAGGAAGAGTTCTTCCACACCTTCAACACCCTCCACAACGCGAACAAGCAGATCGTCGTCAGCTCCGACCGCCCGCCGAAGCGCCTCGAGACGCTGGAGGACCGGCTGCGGACCCGCTTCGAGTGGGGCCTGATCACCGACATCCAGCCGCCCGAGCTCGAGACGCGCATCGCGATCCTCCGGAAGAAGGCGGCGCAGGACAGGCTGGCGGTGCCGGGCGACGTCCTGGAGTTCATCGCCTCGCGCGTCGAGGCGAACATCCGGGAGCTCGAAGGCGCGCTGATCCGGGTCACGGCCTTCGCGTCGCTGAACCAGCAGCCGGTCGACAGCGCGCTCGCCGAGATCGTGCTGCGCGACCTGATCCCCGACTCGCACGCGCCGGAGATCACCGCTCCCACCATCATGGGCGTCATCTCCGAGTTCTTCGACGTGACGCTGGACGACCTGTGCGGCCCCGGCAAGACGAAGGCGCTCGCCACGGCCCGCCAGATCGCGATGTACCTCTGCCGCGAGCTGACCGACATGTCGCTGCCGAAGATCGGGCAGACGTTCGGCGGCCGCGACCACACGACGGTCATGCACGCGGACAAGAAGATCCGCAAGGAGATGGCCGAGCGCCGGCGGATCTACGACCAGGTGCAGGAGCTGACGTCGCGCATCAAGCAGCGCGCCCGCCAGTAGCAATTCTTCCTTACCTCTCAACGACTTCGGGGCGTCCGCGCAAAGTGGACGCCCCGAAGTCGTCTTTGGAGTGTCCGAAGCACGCGTAGGGCGGCGAAGCAGCGAAGCCGCGTACGTGCGCTTCGGAAAGTCGCGAAAATTGTTTGTACACAAGGAAGTTTCCCCATGGTGTGGGCAGTTTGCCCACAGTGCCAACGGGTCTCCCATCAGCGAAGACACGGAATCCCTCCACACCCCGCCCACAGGTGATCCACAGGGAATCCACACCCTTGTCCACGCTGATTCCACAGGTTGCCCACATTGTGTGCACAGGACGGGCCAGTCACTCGGAAGAGCGGTTCGGACCACTCCGGGCACCCCCAGACCCTGGGTACAGCTCGCCCCACACCTGGGGACAACCGTGGGGACAACTCGGCCCGACTGTGGATGAATCGGGGGTCGGCCGAAACCATCCACGGACGCCCCGAGTTGCCCACAGATCGACCCCACCGGTTCTCCACATGCCCGCGAGTACTCCGACCTGCGCGAACGAGCTCAATCCACACAATCCACACCGCTTACTATCACTACTGCCTTTAGATCTCTTCTAAGAGAGAACAAAACAAAAACAGGCGAAGGACGAAGTTGGGGACAGCCGCAAGATCGTGTCGTCAAGTCGACAAATCGAAGGGGAGGCCGAGATGACGTCGGCACCCGCGACGGCCTACCGTGGACGTCTGCACCTGGTTCGTGCTCCGGCCGCTCAACGCGGAGGGCGGACCGGCCGGAGGAGGCAGCCGGTCACTGCCCCGCCAGAACGAGGTCGGGCCCGAGCCAACCGCGGCTCGGTCGTCGAAAGGATGCGCGCATGAAGATCCGCGTCGAGCGTGACGGGCTCGCCGACGCCGTCGCGTGGGTGGCCAGAAGCCTCCCCTCCCGGCCTCCGGTGCCGGTACTGGGCGGCGTGCTCCTCGACGCCGGTTCGGACGGCGAGACCGACGCGTTGACGGTCTCGGGTTTCGACTACGAGGTCTCGGCCACGGTCGGGGTCCCCGCGACGATCGCCGACGGCGGCCGCCTGCTGGTCTCCGGCAGGCTCCTCGCCGACATCACCAAGGCGCTGCCCGCGCAGCCGGTCGAGATCTCCGTCGACGGTGCGCGCGCCACCATCACCTGCGGCAGCGCGCGGTTCTCCCTGCCGACGATGCCGGTCGAGGACTACCCGCAGCTGCCGTCCCAGCCCGCCTTCGCGGGCGAGCTCGCCGGCGACGCGTTCGGCCAGGCCGTCACCCAGGTCGTCGTCGCCGCGGGCAAGGACGACACGCTGCCGATGCTCACCGGCATGCGGCTCGAGATCTCCGGCAGCTCGCTGACCCTGGTCGCGACGGACCGGTTCCGGCTCGCCATGCGCGAGTTCACGTGGCAGCCGGCCGAAGGTCTCGCCGACGCCGCGGTGCTCGTCCCGGCCCGCACCCTCGCCGAGGCGGCCAAGACGCTCGGCGCGAGCGGCGCCACGATCCGGCTCGCCCTCGCCAGTGGCGAAGGGCTGCTCGGCCTGTCCGGCTCCGGG
The DNA here is from genome assembly GCF_040682715.1 of Amycolatopsis sp. NPDC051128. Classification (NCBI taxonomy): domain Bacteria; kingdom Bacillati; phylum Actinomycetota; class Actinomycetes; order Pseudonocardiales; family Pseudonocardiaceae; genus Amycolatopsis; species Amycolatopsis sp. NPDC051128. The sequence goes on from NZ_JBFBBN010000015.1 coordinate 110,099, forward strand.
CGCTACACGACGACCCGGCTGCTCGACGCGGAGTTCCCGCCGTACCGCCAGCTGCTGCCCGCGTCCCACTCCTCACGCGCCGTCATCGACGTGTCGGCGCTCACCGAGTCCATCAAGCGCGTTTCACTGGTGGCGGAGCGGGGGACTCAGGTACGACTGGAGTTCGGGGACAACACGCTGCGGTTGTCCGCGGGCGGTGACGACGAGGGCAGCGCCGAAGAAGAGCTGCAGGTCGAGTACGAAGGTGAGCCGGTGACCATCGCGTTCAACCCGGGTTACCTCGTCGACGGCCTCGGCGCGCTGCACAGCGACCGGGCGGAGCTGACGTTCACCACGCCGAACCGGCCCGCGCTCATCAAGCCCGCCGACGCCGAGGGCAACGTCGTCCCCGGCTACCTCTACCTCCTGATGCCGGTCCGCCTCCCGGGCTGACCCACACTTTCGTTAGCACGTAAGGGGAACTCATGGTTCAGCTCGGTCTGATCGGCCTGGGCAAGATGGGCTTCAACATGCGTGAGCGGCTGCGCGCGGCCGGTCACGAGGTGGTCGGCTACGACCGCAACCCGGACGTCAGCGACACGACCTCGCTCGAAGACCTGGTGTCCAAACTGGACGCCCCGCGGATCGTGTGGATCATGGTCCCGGCCGGCGAGCCGACCCGGCAGACGATCACCGAGCTGGGCAACCTGCTCGCCGCGGGCGACATGGTGATCGACGGCGGCAACTCGAAGTACACCGACGACAAGCTGAACGCCGACCTGCTGGCGGCGAAGAGCATCGGGTACCTCGACTGCGGTGTGTCCGGTGGCGTGTGGGGCAAGGAGAACGGCTATGGCCTGATGGTCGGCGGCGCGGCCGCCGACGTCGAGAAGGCGATGCCGATCTTCGACGCGCTGCGTCCGGAAGGCCCGCGCGAAGAAGGCTTCTCGCACGCTGGCGACGTCGGCGCGGGCCACTACGCGAAGATGATCCACAACGGCATCGAGTACGGCATGATGCAGGCCTTCGCCGAAGGTTTCGAGCTGCTCGAGGCGGCCAAGGTCGTCAAGGACGTGCCCGCGGTGATCAAGGGCTGGCAGCGCGGCACCGTCGTCCGGTCCTGGCTGCTCGACCTGCTCGTGCGCGCCCTCGACGAGGACCCGGAGCTGGACGACCTCGAAGGCTACGTCGAGGATTCCGGCGAAGGCCGCTGGACGCTGGAAGAGGCGATCAACAACGCGGTGCCGGCGCCGGTCATCTCGGCCGCGCTGTTCGCGCGGTTCGCCTCGCGCCAGGAGCACTCGGCCGCGATGCGCGCGGTCGCCGCGTTGCGCAACCAGTTCGGTGGCCACGCGGTGAAGAAGGCCGGCGAGTAAAGGAGCACTGGTGTATCTGCGGCACTTGCAGGTCACCGACTTCCGCTCCTGGCCACAGGCCGATCTCGCCCTGGAACCGGGGCCGACCGTGCTGGTCGGCCAGAACGGTCGCGGCAAGACCAACCTGCTGGAGGCGATCGGCTACGTCGCGACGCTCGGTTCGCACCGCGTCGCGACGGACGCGCCGCTGATCCGGCACGGCTGCGAGCGCGCGCTGGTGCGGGTCGCGGTGGTCAACGACGACCGCGAGCTGACCGTCGAGCTCGAGATCACCGCCGGCCGGGCGAACCGGGCCCGGGTGAACCGTGGCGCGGTCGGCAGGCCGCGTGACGTGCTCGGGATCCTGCGCACGGTGCTGTTCTCCCCGGAGGACCTGGCGCTCGTGCGGGGAGACCCTGGCGAGCGACGCCGGTTCCTCGACGAGCTGCTGGTGCTGCGCGCGCCGCGGTACGCCGGGGTGCGGGCGGACTACGAGAAGGTGCTGAAGCAACGCAACGCCCTGCTGAAGACGGCGGGGAAGCGACGCACCGGTCGCGAAGACCCGTACGCGCTTTCGACGCTCGAAGTCTGGGACGACCACCTCGCGGTGGCGGGCGCGGAGCTGCTGGCCGCGCGGCTGAACCTCGTCGCCGACCTCGCGCCGCACGCGGCTTCGGCGTACATGGGGGTGGCGCCGGACTCACGTCCGGCGAAGATCTCCTACCGGTCGTCGCTCGGCGCGGACCTTCCGGCGACGTACGGCGTACCGGATGGGGAACGGGCGCAACCCGATGTCCTCAAGGACGTCTTGCTCAAGGCGCTCGGGGAAGCTCGCAAGGCGGAGCTCGAGCGCGGGATCAGCCTGGTCGGCCCGCACCGGGACGAGCTGGAGCTGATCCTGGGCGAGGCGCCGGCCAAGGGCTACGCGAGTCACGGCGAGTCCTGGTCGTTCGCGCTCGCCCTCCGGCTCGGCAGCTACGAGCTGCTGCGCGGGGAGGCGGGCGAACCGGTGCTGCTGCTCGACGACGTGTTCGCCGAGCTGGACCGCAAGCGCCGGGCCAGGCTGGCCGAGGTGGCCGCGAGCGCCGAACAGGTGCTGGTGACCGCCGCGGTGAACGAAGACGTGCCCGAAGAACTGGCCGGCCGCCGGTTCGTGGTGGCGGATGGTGAGATCACGCGTGGCTGAGCAGGGCGGACGCGGGGCGGCAAGATCGAGTCGGCCACCCGGTGTGATCGCCGACACAGCAGTTACCCACCGATCTGGGGACAAACCTGTGGACAGTGTGGATAAACCCGTGCCCGCGTTATCGCCGGGCGTGATAAAAACCCCGAATCGGCCGCTTGACACCCCCCGTACGGGGAGTAACCCACCCGGGCAAACCTCGTCGAACACGCAGCGTGATGGTGCCGCTGGTCCGAACGGGACACCGGCCACGGGCCGGGACCTCGCGCACGCCGCGCTCGAGGCCGCGAAGGCCAAGGCGAAAGAGCGGGGCGTGCCGCCGGGGTACCGGCGCCGCGCGGCGGGCGGCGGTGGCCAGAACCCCCGGCGTCGCCGCTGGTCGGGGCCGGGCGCGGACGCGCGCGACCCGCAGCCGCTCGGCCGGCTCGTCTCCCGGCTGGTCAGCGACCGCGGCTGGAACGAGAGCGTCTCCACCGCCCGCGTCTTCGCGCAGTGGGGGCGGCTCGTCGGCGAAGACGTCGCCGAACACGCGCAGCCGGTCGCGCTCAAGGACGGCGAGCTCACGGTCCGCGCCAGCTCCACGGCCTGGGCCACCCAGCTCCGCCTGCTGCAGGGAAAACTGCTGGCCAAGATCGCGGCGGGGGTCGGCAACGGCGTCGTCAAGCGGATGCGGATCCAGGGTCCGACCGCCCCGAGCTGGCGGAAAGGGCCCCGCCACGTGTCCGGCCGCGGCCCTCGCGACACGTACGGCTGACCCGGGTTGCGTGATGCTCGGTTGAATGCCCCGAGAACGCATCCAGACCTCCCGAGATACGTCAAGACTCGGCTCAGACCGATTTCGTCCGTCTGTGACGCGCTCAGGGGTGTCCTTGCCGCATGCCAGCGGACGCGGCCAAGTACACTGGGAGGGAGCGAGTGTCCGCTCGGGCGAGACGAGGAGAATCAACGCCGGTGACCGAGAACAAGAGCGAGTACAACGCGTCGTCGATCACGGTGCTCGAAGGCCTTGAAGCGGTCCGCAAGCGCCCCGGCATGTACATCGGTTCCACCGGTGAACGCGGGCTGCACCACCTCGTCCAGGAGGTCGTCGACAACTCCGTCGACGAGGCGATGGCCGGGCACGCCACCAAGGTCGAGGTTACCCTCCTCGCCGACGGTGGGGTGCGCGTCGTCGACGACGGCCGCGGCATCCCGGTCGACATGCACCCCAAGGAGAACAAACCGACCATCGAGGTCGTGCTCACCCAGCTGCACGCCGGTGGCAAGTTCGACAGCGACTCCTACGCGGTGTCCGGCGGCCTGCACGGCGTCGGCATCTCCGTGGTGAACGCGTTGTCGACGAGGCTGCTCGCCGAGGTCAAGTACGGCGGCCGCAGCTGGCGCCAGCTGTACACCGACCAGATCCCGGGCCCGCTCGAGGACCTCGGCCCGGCGACCGAGACCGGGACGACGATGACGTTCTGGGCCGACGGTGACATCTTCGAGACCACGACCTACAACTTCGAGACGATCTCGCGTCGCCTCCAGGAGATGGCGTTCCTCAACAAGGGACTGACGCTGTCCCTGCGCGACGAGCGCGTCGCCGACGAAGAGACCGAGGCGGACGCCGAGGGCAAGGTCGCGCGGGTCAAGGAGAAGACCTACTGCTACCCGGGCGGGCTCGAAGACTTCGTCAAGCACATCAACGGCAGCAAGGACCCGATCCACAGCAGTGTGATCTCCTTCGAGGCCAAGGGCACCGGCCTCGAGGTCGAGGTCGCCATGCAGTGGAACAACGGCTTCACGCCGTCGGTCTACACGTTCGCCAACACGATCAACACCCACGAGGGCGGCACCCACGAAGAGGGCTTCCGCGCCGCGCTGACCCGCGTCGTCAACACGTACGCGCGCGACAAGAAGCTGCTCAAGGAGAAGGACACCAACCTGACCGGTGACGACGTGCGCGAGGGTCTCGCCGCGATCGTCTCGATCAAGCTGTCCGAGCCGCAGTTCGAGGGCCAGACCAAGACCAAGCTGGGCAACAGCGAGGCCAAGACGTTCGTGCAGCAGCAGTCGAACGAGTGGCTGGCGGACTGGTTCGAGCGCAACCCCGCCGAGGCGAAGACGATCATCAACAAGTCGATCTCCTCGGCACAGGCCCGGATGGCCGCGCGCAAGGCGCGTGACCTGGTGCGCCGCAAGGGCGCGCTCGACATCGGCGGCCTGCCCGGCAAGCTCAAGGACTGCCGTTCCACGAAGCCGGAGGAGTGCGAGCTCTACATCGTCGAGGGTGACTCGGCCGGCGGCTCGGCCAAGGAGGGCCGGGACTCGATGTACCAGGCGATCCTGCCGATCCGCGGCAAGATCATCAACGTCGAGAAGGCCCGGATCGACCGCGTCCTCAAGAACACCGAGGTCCAGTCGCTGATCACCGCGCTCGGCACCGGCATCCACGACGAGTTCGACCTCGAGAAGCTGCGCTACCACAAGATCGTGCTGATGGCCGACGCCGACGTCGACGGCCAGCACATCACCACGCTGCTGCTCACCCTGCTGTTCCGGTTCATGACGCCGCTGATCGAGCACGGCCACGTCTTCCTGTCGCGGCCGCCGCTGTACAAGATCAAGTGGCCGCGGGCGGAACCGGAGTACGCGTACTCCGACCGCGAGCGCGACGCCGTCATCCGGGCGGGCGTCGAGGCCGGCAAGAGGCTCCCGAAGGACGACGCGATCCAGCGCTACAAGGGTCTCGGCGAGATGAACGCCGAAGAGCTGTGGGAGACCACGATGGACCCGGCCAACCGGCTGCTGGGCCGGGTCACCCTCGACGACGCCGCCCAGGCCGACGACCTGTTCTCGGTCCTGATGGGCGAGGACGTCGAGGCTCGCCGTTCGTTCATCACGCGCAACGCGAAAGACGTGCGTTTCCTGGACGTGTAGGCGTCCCCGTTCGTTGTCCCGCTAGGACTCTCCACTCGAGAAGGACCCCATGACGGAAACCTTGCCGCCGGCTCCGGACCACGACCGGATCGAACCGGTCGACATCCAGCAGGAGATGCAGCGCTCCTACATCGACTACGCGATGAGCGTCATCGTGTCGCGCGCGCTGCCGGACGTCCGGGACGGGCTCAAGCCGGTGCACCGGCGGGTGCTGTACTCGATGTTCGACTCCGGCTTCCGCCCGGACCGCGGGTACAACAAGTGCTCTCGCGTCGTCGGCGACGTCATGGGCAACTACCACCCGCACGGCGACTCGGCGATCTACGACGCGCTGGTCCGGCTCGCCCAGCCGTGGTCGATGCGGTACCCGCTGATCGACGGGCAGGGCAACTTCGGCTCGCCTGGCAACGATCCCGCGGCCGCCATGCGGTACACCGAGTCCCGGCTCGCGCCGCTGGCCATGCAGATGCTGGCCGACATCGAAGAAGACACCGTCGACTTCTCCGACAACTACGACGGCCGCACGCAGGAGCCCGACGTCCTGCCGTCGCGGTTCCCGAACCTGCTGGTCAACGGCGGTTCCGGGATCGCGGTCGGGATGGCGACGAACATCCCGCCGCACAACCTGCGCGAGGTCTCCGACGGCGTCGTCTGGGCGCTGGAGAACCCCGAGGCGACCGACGACGAGCTGCTGGCCGCGCTGCTGGTCCGGATCAAGGGCCCGGACTTCCCGACCAAGGCGATGATCCTCGGCACGTCCGGCATCGAGGACGCCTACCGCACCGGCCGCGGCTCGGTCCGCATGCGCGCGGTCGTCGAGGTCGAGGAGGACGCGAAGGGCCGCACGATCCTGGTCGTGTCCGAGCTGCCGTACCAGGTCAACCCGGACAACCTGGTCGAGAACATCGCGAACCTGGTCCGCGACGGCAAGCTCACCGGCATCTCCGACATCGCCGACGAGTCCAACAGCCGCTCCGGCATGCGGATCGTCGTCACCGTCAAGCGGGACGCCGTCGCGAAGGTCGTGCTGAACAACCTGTTCAAGCACACCCAGCTGCAGCAGAACTTCGGCGTCAACATGCTGGCGCTGGTCGACGGCGTGCCGCGCACGCTGCGGCTCGACCAGATCATCCGGCACTACGTGAAGCACCAGGTCGAGGTCATCGTCCGGCGGACCCGCTTCCGGCTGAAGAAGGCCGAGGAACGGGCCCACATCCTGCGTGGTTACGTCAAGGCGCTCGACGCGCTCGACGAGGTCATCGCGCTGATCCGGCGGTCGCCGTCCGCCGACGAGGCCCGGCCGGCCCTGATGGAGCTGCTGGACGTCGACGAGATCCAGGCCACCGCGATCCTCGACATGCAGCTGCGGCGCCTCGCCGCACTGGAGCGCCAGCGGATCATCGACCAGCTGGCCGAGATCGAGCTGGAGATCGCCGACCTCAAGGACATCCTCGAGAAGCCCGAGCGGCAGCGCGCGATCATCCGCGACGAGCTGATGGCCATCGTCGAGAAGTACGGCGACGACCGGCGCACGAAGATCATCGGCTTCAGCGGCGACGTCACCGACGAGGAACTCATCGCCGTCGAGGACGTCGTCGTCACCATCACCCGCACGGGGTACGCCAAGCGCACGAAGACCGACCTGTACCGCTCGCAGAAGCGCGGCGGCAAGGGCGTGCAGGGCGCGACGCTGAAGCAGGACGACATCGTCCAGCACTTCTTCGTCTGCTCGACGCACGACTGGATCCTGTTCTTCACGAACAAGGGCCGCGTCTACCGGACCAAGGCGTACGAGCTGCCCGAGGCCAACCGCAACGCGCGCGGCCAGCACGTGGCGAACCTCATGGCGTTCCAGCCGGACGAGCAGATCGCCCAGGTCATCGAGATCCGCAACTACGAGGTCGCGCCGTACCTGGTGCTCGCGACCAAGCGCGGCCTGGTGAAGAAGACCAAGCTCACCGACTTCGACTCGAACCGCTCCGGCGGCCTCATCGCCATCAACCTGCGCGAAGGCGACGAGCTGGTCGGCGCGGTGCTGGCGGCGGCCGAGGACGACCTGCTGCTGGTGTCCGCGGAAGGCCAGTCGATCCGCTTCCACGCGACGGACGAGGCGCTGCGGCCGATGGGCCGCCCCACCTCCGGCGTGCTCGGGATGCGGTTCAACGACGGTGACGAGCTGCTCGGCATCAGCGTCGTCAAGGAGGACAAGTTCCTGCTGGTCGCGACCGACGGCGGGTACTCGAAGCGCACGCCGATCGAGGACTACCCGGTCCAGGGCCGCGGCGGCAAGGGCGTGCTCACCATTCAGCACGACCGGAAACGTGGCAGGCTGGTGGGTGCGCTCATCGTCGACGCCGAGGACGAGCTCTACGCGATCACCTCGAGCGGCGGCGTCATCCGCACGCCGGCGCGCGACGTGCGCAAGGCAGGACGGCAGACGAAGGGGGTCCGGCTGATGAATCTCGGCGAAGGAACGACTCTTCTCGCGGTCGCACGCAACGCGGACGAGCCCTCGGACGTCGCCAATGGTGAAGCCCCGGAAGCACCTGAAGCGGGTGAAGAAACGACGGCGCCGTCAGAGCAGTAAGTTCACTGCGGACAGCGCCCCCACGGCACGGGTAAGGACTGACTCTTCGTGACACCATCCGAAAAACCCGAGGCAGCGGGTTCGAACGGAACTCCGGCGAGCCCGCCCTGGCAGCGGGTAGACAAGGACGGCGACTCCGAGGCAACGGTGAAGCTGGCCACGGATGAGACGCTCTACAAACCCGAGCCGGCGGCCGAGGAGCCACAGCCCGCCGCCGCCGAGAGCGACGTGGTGACGGGCAGCGCGGCCCCCCGCCTGTTCGGCGGCGGGGCCGACACCCCGCCGTCAGGCGAGCCGTCCGCGGCGGCCATCCCGTCGGCGTCGTCCCAGCGTGCCCGCCCGAGCGCGTTGAGGCGCCCGGGCCGCGGCCCGCGCCGGGCGAGCCTTCAGGTCAAGCGCTTCGACCCGTGGTCGGTGCTGAAGCTGTCCCTCGTACTGGGCGTCGCGATGTTCTTCGTCTGGCTCGTCGCGGTGGGCGTGCTGTACACGGTCCTCGACGGCATGGGCGTCTGGGCCAAGCTGAACGGAACGTACTCGTCCCTGGTGGGCGGCGAAGGCGCCAACGCATCATCGGAACCACTGATCAGCGCGGGCCGCGTATTCGGCATCGCGGCGATCTTGGGAGCGATCAACATCGTCCTGGTGTCGGCACTGGCCACGGTGAGCGCGTTCATCTACAACGTGTCGGCCGACCTCGCGGGCGGCCTCGAGGTCACCCTGTCGGAACGGGAGTAACCCGGTTGCAGGGCCCCTCCGGGGGTCCTGTACAGTTCTCCTCGTTCAAGGGCCTATAGCTCAGGCGGTTAGAGCGCTTCGCTGATAACGAAGAGGTCCCAGGTTCAAGTCCTGGTAGGCCCACGCAGGAAAAGGCCGGTTTGCGAGTCCCGCAAACCGGCCTTTTTGCTACCTGGGCGACTAAGTGGGCGACTATGCCGCTCGGTCGTCGTCGGGCGTGCCGAACAGCTTGTCCATCGCGGTCGTGCCCTCCTCGATGACCGGCCGGAGCTGGTGCCGGTAGACCAGCTCCGTCACGGCTGTGCCGTTGTGGCCCATCAGGCGCGAGATGTCCTCAATCCTGACGCCGCTGTCCGAGAGCAGCGACGCGAAGCTGTGCCGCAACTCACGAGGAGTCCAGTCGGCCGCCTTCAGCCCTGCCTTCGCTACCACCTTCCGGAACGCCCGCCGGACGTTGGCCGCGTCCAGCTCAGTTCCGACATCGGAAGCGAACACCAACCCGCATTCCGTCCAACGGTCGCCGGCTCGGCTTCGACGACTTGGCGTACACCTCCGCCTCCAGGGCGATCAAGGCCGCAGCCGAGTCGGATGCTCCCGAGGTCGAGGCAGCGATTTCGCTGCGCTACCTCGCGTGGACGCTGGTCCGCCAGGGGCGGCCGGAAGATGCTGAGCGCGTCGCTACTCAGGCGGCCGCCGCGATCGAACCGCGGATGCTCGACCGGGACCCCATGCGCGCTGGCGTGTTCGGCAACCTGCTGTTCAATGCGGCAACCGCTGCGCTTCGAACAGGGAGCACTGGCCGCGCGGAGGATCTCCTTGCCGCCGCTCACGCTGCTGCGATCCGGTCACGAGGCGACACGGCCACGGAGGCGGCGATCTTCGGGCCACGCGTCGCCGCACTTCAGAACGTCGAACTTGCCGCGCGCGCTGGCGACCCCGAACAGGCGCTCCGCCTGGCGGCCGCCGTGCCGGACACTACCGGCGATGTCCCGGCCTTCTGGGAAGCCGGCCACCGGCTGTTTCTCGCGGCGGCGGCCGCGGACCTTCGCCACGATCGAGACGCCCTGGGATGGCTTGCCGAAGCCCGCGACCTCGCGCCGGACTGGGTGCGATATCAGCCGCTCGGCAAGACCACGATGCGGCGTCTTGTCGATCGAGCGACCCGGCGCCGCGGGCCAGACTTTGCCGCGCTCGCAGCCCACTACGGCGTCGTTGAGTAGGATCGCACGACGACGAGTCTTCGCGGAATGCCAGGCGGCAGGATGCCAGTCCCGCCCCCGATGGACGAGCGAGCGACTAACGGCACGGATGGGTCCACCTAGTGCGGCGTCCAGTAACGATCACCGGGTTGGCGCCACGCCGGGTCGGCTGTATGACTCGAACAGCTCTGCCGCGCACTCTCCGATCTTGCCGGGAGAGGGCGGATTGAGGTGCGTCATGCCTCAACCTGTCCAGGCCTGTCGCCTCACTCCAGGGTCCAGACCAGTACCGTTACGCCTGGTCCGTCAGGGGTTACCGCGAGTCGATCCGGCTTCGCCGCGCGCTGATCATCATTGCCTCGGCATCCGGGACCATGGTGCCCGCGATCGCCCGCCCAGTGGCCGCCGACGAGGACGCCGTACGAGGTCGTCCACGCATTCAAGCTCGCGCTCCACATAGGTGATGTGGCCTCTGGATATGGCACGCGGCCCGATCTACGTTAAACGGAGACGACGACCAAGGGTTACCTCGCCCAGGGTGTATGCAGTTCTGAACGCTCGTATGAGGTCGTCAGACGAAGGCCATCCGTCGTCTGGATGAGCGCAGCAAAGTCGAACCTGTCGCAGATGATCGACGTCGTCAAAGCGTAAGCCACTGATTTGAACGACGTGGCCAACTGCGAGTTTCGGGTCCGGAGCGAGTTGGAGAAGCCGCGCCCATGTATCCATCACGCGCACCACTCCCATACCTTTTTGGGGTTCTTTGGGCGCACAGTCCGTCAATCCTTGGAGGCGATGGAGCTTGGAACTCGGACGACCGCTCTCCCTTGCCGGACCTGTCCCTGATGCCGACACAGGGGTCAAACGGATATTATGGGTTAGCTCACTCAGAGCGTGCGCAGTCATGAACGCTTGTGTGAGATTATCAGACGAAGGCCATCCGTCGATCGTATGAGCGCAGGTATTCCGAGCTTGCCGCATATGCTCAACTTGTTTATAGGAAAGGCCATTGTATCGAGCGATGTGGGCAACTGCGCGGTTCGGGTCCGGAGCGAGTTTGAGAAGCCGCGCCCACGTGTCCAACAAGTGGACCACTCCGCTGCCGTCCTTGGGCGCATAGTCCGTCAATCCTCCGAGTAGATGGGTGTTGGACTTCGTGCCCCGGCGCACTTGCCAGTCAGGTTTCTCGCGCTGCTGCATGGCAGATGATTATTGCTGTCCGCGCAAGCCCATGGCTATGTGTTCGATGAACCAAACACGATCTAGCTGGTGCAATGACCACAAACTTCGGGCGGTGTTGACCACCTGTTGCGCAAGCTCGGTCAGGTTGGTCAGCATGAGTGAGGGCTGCGTCTCGTCCACACCACCATAGTCGATGACACGCTACGGAATGTGACATCTGACGACCCAGCTCATTGCTGGCGCTTGCCCTTCGTGGCCATGACTTGCTCTTCCGTGCCGGAGCTGGGCAGACACTTCGCTGCCTGCATACAACCGACATCGCTGAAGGCGGGCGACAAAGTGGGCGACAATCGCGGAGGTCGTCGGCGGTCATCGGTGGACGTCCATGGACAGTAAAACGCGAGGTCACGCGACGTCTGCCATGATCGGAAAGTCGTGATCTTGCCCTGATAACGAAGAGGTCCCAGGTTCAAGTCCTGGTAGGCCCACGCAGATCAAGCCCGGTTCACTTTTCTCTGGTGAACCGGGCTTTTTGCTGCCTGCCTGACTAAGTGAGCCTTTCCCTGGGGTCTTCCTTGATGTCACCGGACTTGGCGACGAAGGTGCCCTGGTCCCAGACGCGGGCGCGCCAACCAGGCTCTTCCGTTGACGTCTGACCCCTTTCGAGGCTGTCTTCGCCGGAAGGTGACGACATCGGGGATCGACCCTGAGATGTCCTGGATACGGGTCAGCCCTGCCGGGAAGAGAAGGACCGGCAGGGCTGAGCGGTAACAGTCGGCGCGCACCACGGTCGCCTCTCGGCGATTTGGCGCATCGCGGCTCCAGCCGGACGGAACTCCGCGACGGCGATGGGTGAGGCCCGGGGGACACGGTGGGCACACCGACCGGTGGATACAACGGCGCGACCTGGTCCGGTATTTCCCGGGGCGTGTGACGTGCGTTACCGGCAAGATCGTGGTTCCACGTGGAACCACGGTGCCCGGCACCCGCCCCGCACCCGGTGCAGTAACATCACGGGGTAAGAGAAGCAAGCTGAGAAGGGGGCTTCGGTGAAGAAGCTGCTGGCACTCGCGGTCATCGCGGGCGGCGTCCTGTTCGTCGTGAAGCGCAACAAGGCGGCCAAGGCCGAAGCCGACCTCTGGCGCGAGGCGACCGCGCCGGTCCCCTCCAACAACGGCACGACCCCGGCCAAGCCGGCGGGCGCGTCCCACAACTGAGTCTTCCGCGGGCGGTACGCCGCCCGCGCCCGGGGCTGTAGCTCAATTGGTAGAGCACCGCCTTTGCAAGGCGGGGGTCAGGGGTTCGATTCCCCTCAGCTCCACACGTGACGAAGGCCAGGTCGCTGCCGACCTGGCCTTCGTCGTCGCCGGACTCACTCGAGGAAGCTGATCACCGCGTCCCGGCCCGCGTGGCCGCGCTCGCGGTTCTGGATCGAGTGCGACTCGCCCGGCACGATCACCAGCCGGCCCTGCGGTGCCTGAGCCGCTTCCTCCCGCGCCCACTCCAACGGCGTCGACAGGTCACGGTCGCCGTTGAGCAACAGCACCGGGACGTCCGGGAGCCGCGTGGGCGGGTTCGAGCCGACGCGCTCCGCCGGCCATGGGAGGCAGCCCTGGATGAAGCCCTGGTGCGTCGCGACCGCCGTCGTGTACGGCCACGTCGCCTGGGCGGGCAAAGTCCGCTCCACCAGGGAAAGGGCCGGCTGCCGGAGCGCGACCGGCGTGGCCGACGTACCCCACGGGAAGCGCTGGTCCGCGCACAGCGTCGCCACGTGCAGGCCGGTGCTGTAGACCGCAGGGTCGACGTTTTCTTCGGTGTAGGACGTCACGACCTGGTCGAGCCAGTCCGGCGAGCCGCCGCGAGCGGCGTGCAGGGCGCCGATGATGTCGCCCGCCGCCTGACTGCGGTAGGTCGGGTCGTTGAACTCGTACTCGACGATCGCGTCGAAGATCTTCACGCCGTCGGCCGCGCTGCGGTGGCGCACCACCCACGCCAGGTCCTCCGCGGGGTCGAAGCCGCACGCCGGTGCTACCGAACACGCCTCCCGCAGCACGCGGGCTTCGGCCGTCAAACCCGTCAGGTACAGGGAGTTCGACACCGTCGCGTGGTGGGGCAGCACCGAATCGAGGACGACCTTGCTGACGTTGCCCGGGTGCGCGATCGCGTACCGCGCCGCCGTGAACGCGCCGTACGAGACGCCGTCGACCACCATCTTCGACACGCCCAGCGCCTGACGGAGCCGGTCGAAGTCCGCGACGCTCTGGTCGGTCGAGTACAGCGGCGCCGTGTCCCCGAGGATGCGCGCGCATTCCGCCACCGCTTCACGCGAGGGCGTCGCGATGTCCGAACTGCCCACCTGCGCCTGCAGGCCCGGGCACCGCAACGCGCCCGCGCCGGTGCCGCGCTGGTCGAGCATGACGAACCGGTAGTCCTTGGCGAGCTCGGGCAGCCGCAGGCCGGCGATGCGCGAGATGATGCCGACGCCGCCCTGGCCGGGCCCGCCGGCGAGGAGCAGCAGGACGCCCTTCGGTGCGGTCACGTTGTCCGCGGTCGCGACGGGCAGGTCGAGCGTGCCCGGCACGCGGCCGGTGTGGTCGAGCGGCACGGTCAGGGTCGAGCAGGTGAAGCCCGGTTGTCCCGGGCACGGATGCGGGTCCGTCAGCTTCGGTCGTCCCCCAGGACGCGCGTCGGCCGCGGCCACACCCCCGAGTGCGGCGGTCAGCGCCAGGACCAGCCCGGCGGTCAGGATCTTCGAGCGCATGGACGCATCATGCGCACATCCGGCCGTGCGCGGCATACCCCCGATCAGGGCTTTACGCAGGAGATCTTCGCCCGCCGCGCCGGGGCCCGTCAGGGCCAGAGGCGCTCGCGGACCCACCCGCCGTCGGTCTTCCGGTACCGCAGCCGCACGTGCCGCCGGTCGTGACTGGCCTGCCAGAACTCGACTTCGTCCGGGTCCACGAGGTACCGCGTCCACGTTTCCGGGGCCCCGTCCGGGTTGTCCGCGACCCAGTGTTCCGCCTCCGCGGCCGCCGCGTCGAGGTCCGCGGGGTCGTGCAGCACCTGCGACTGGCGCCCGATGAACGCCTCGACGCGGGACGCCGGCGGCCGGGCCAGGAAGTCCGCCGCGGACACCTCTGGTGCGGCAGTGGAGACCGGGCCGCGCAGCCGGATCTGACGGCCCCGGCCCGGCCAGAAGAACGTCAACGCCGCCCGGGGGTCCTTGCTCAGCTGGCGGCCTTTCGGGCTTTCCGCACTGGTGGCGACCGCCCAGCCGGCGGGGCCGACGTCCTTGAGGATCACCACCCGCGCGTCGGGTGCGCCATCGGCGTCCACTGTGGACAGTGTGACGGCGTGCGGCGCCAGCACGTGCTCGCCGGCTTCGGTCAGCCACTCCACGAACAGCGACTGCGGGTCCGGTGGCGCCGTTTCCGGTGCGAACACGGGAAGTTCTTCGGGGAACGACGGCCAGCCGCGCAACGAAACCATGTCACTAACCGTACGGCTGGTGTCCCGGCGGTGGGTACACCGGCGGCTGCGGACCGGCCTGGCCGGCGTACGGCGGGGGCGGCACGGGCGGCGCGGCCATCGGTGGCTGCTGCTGCCAGCCCGGAGGAGGCGGTGGCTGCTGGACCGGAGGAGGCGGCGGTTGCTGCGCCTGCTGCCACTGCACCTGCTGGTAGACCTCGGCGGGCTGCGGGAAGCAGTACGTCAGCCTGGCGTTGACCGAGCCCTGCATCGCGGCGCCCCAGAACTTCCCGCCGACGAACGCGTACATCTGCCCGGCCGAGAGGTCCACCGCGACCATCCGGGTCTCGCCGCCGAACTGGTTGCCCGACTTCGCCGACGCCGCCTGCGCCGCGTCCGGGTACACGCGCTGGCCGACGAGCCCGGCGATCACCACCGAAGCCGCGGTCCAGCCGGCCGTGCCGACCATGTTCGCGCGGGCGTACTGGGTGGCGCGGCCGGTGAAGTCGTACAACGCCGCGGCGCTGACCTCCGGGACGGCGGCGGCGACCACGCAGTAGTTCATCGTCGACAGCAGCACCGACTCGGTGAACAGACCGACGACGGCCGTGGCGGGGCCGATCTGCACGGAGTTCAGCCGGCCACCGGAACGCTGGACGCGTTCGGCCACCGCGCCGAGGTACTGCTCGGGGGTGAGCACGCCGGACCTCCCTCACTGAGACAACCGGAGCCATGAAGGACACCGCCATGCTCTCACGGCGACGTCAGCCAGCGGGTTTCACACATGCTTCATGGTTGACTGTGCGCGCTATGCGACGACTCGTACTTCTCGTGCCCGCCGTGGTCCTCCTGGCCGGCTGTGGCCCCACCATCGTGTCCGGCACCGCGTCCCCCAGCCGGCCGTCCACCGCCGTTGCCGCGGGCACCGGGCTGCCGCCGGATCCGCAGCCGGGGGCGACCGAGGACTGCCCGTACCTCGGCAGCGAAATCGTGGCCGAGGCGAACGGCCAGCACGTGTCGAAGGTGCGCGTTTCCGCCGACCAGCCGCACCCGGCGTGCTTCTTCTATCGCCCGGACGGGAAGATCCAGCTCACCATCCGGGTGTACGTCGGGCAGCCGGACGTCGCGACGGCGCTGGTCAACAAGGCGGCGCCGGTCGAGACGTCCAACCCGGCGAGCGACCCGGCGGGCTGGAAGGGCGGCTACCTGTCGACCGACAATGGCGCCGTGTACGCGGTCTCGAAGGGGGCTTCGGCGGTCATCGCGACGACCAATCAGAAGCAGAGCGTGAAGGCACGCACAGTGGTGAAGAAGGCTATCGCTGCGCTCAAACTCTAGGTAGTGGCCTCCGCACAGGTGCGTGAATTTGATCTTGTATTACCCTGTGCGGCACGCGCAAATCCACCCCCTCGGGATTCGCGCACCGCAGCAGACCGGGAGCCGCCGCAGGTGTCCCGGGGCGGGGCACTCACTGCAACGACAAAAGGACAAGATTCGTGGCTGACACCCTCAAGGAAATCCTGCTCGACTCCAGCCGGCGCCCGGCTGTCGTGAGCGACCTGGAAGGCCTCGTGGACGCGGAGGTCTCCGACAAGGGCGGCGTTTCCGGTGCCGTCGTGAAGACCGGCTTCGCGGCCGTCAAGAAGATCAAGCCGGGCATCATCCCCTCGGCGGTCGACACCCTGCTGGACGACTTCGCCAACGCGCTCGAGCCGTTCTACGGCGACTACCGGGCCAAGGGCGGCAACGACTTCGGCGCCTACCTGACCAGCCGCTCGGACGAGGCTTCCGACGCGCTGCTCACCGTCACCGACTCCCGCGCGGAGAAGAGCAGCCGCGACAGCATCAAGAAGGTCTACTCGAAGCTGCGCCCGAACGGCAAGAAGAACGTCGAGGAGGCGCTGCCCCGGCTCGGCGCGCTGATCGACAAGCACGCCGCCACGGTCTGATCGGATCCAGGCACGACTGAAGAGGCCCCCGGGTGCACCCCCCGGGGGCCTCTTCGTGTCGGCCTCAGTTCTTCTTCTCGGCCGGCGCCGAGGACGGCGCCTTGCTGCCGTTCCCCGCCGGGCTCGGCTTCGCCGCTTCGGCGGGCTTCGGCGGCGCGGGCGGCGTGGCCTTCGGCGGCGCGGGGGCGACCGGGGGCTCCTGCTTCGAGCGGAGCACGTAGGCGGCGCCGGCGCCGACCACGAGCAGACCGGCCAGCCACGGCCAGCGGCGACGGCTGCGCGTGCCCTTGGCCGCGGCCTTCGCCTCGACGACAGCGGCGTAGAAGTCCTTCTTCGCCGCCTTGAAGTCCTTCTTGCCGTGGCGCTTCGACTCGCCGGCCGCCTTCGCGGCCTTGATGGCGGCCTTCTTCGCCTTGCGGCCCGGCTTGCGCAGCTCGGAGAGCCGTGCGAGGGCCTCCTTGCGGGCGGCCTTCGAGCTCTTCTTGAGCTCCTTGCGGGTCAGTTCCGTCTTCTTCGCCAGGTGCTTCTGGACGCGGCGGCCGGACTTGGCCCCCTCGGAGACCAGCTTGTCGGCGGCTTCGACGGCCTGGGCGGACGCCCGGGACATGGCCTTCACCTCATCAATCGTTTTGGCACTGCTTTGTTGCCCGTAACCTATCGTGCCCTTTTTCGCGCTGCTTCGCTCCGTCTTCCTGCGTGAGTACCCGGTTACGCACCCGGCAAAGCCCCGGACCCCCCGAAAGCTTGAACAGATGGCACGATGAAGCTCGTGAAAGCTACGCTGCACACCAACCAGGGTGACATCCACCTGAACCTGTTCCCCGACCACGCGCCGAAGACGGTCGCGAACTTCGTGGGGCTCGCGGAAGGCACCAAGGAGTACTCCCAGCCGAACGCGGCGGGCACGAACTCCGGCCCCTTCTACGACGGTTCGATCTTCCACCGGGTCATCGACGGCTTCATGCTGCAGGGCGGCGACCCGACCGGCACCGGCCGCGGCGGCCCCGGCTACAAGTTCGGCGACGAGTTCCACCCGGAGCTGCAGTTCAGCAAGCCGTACCTGCTGGCCATGGCCAACGCCGGGCCCGGCACGAACGGCTCGCAGTTCTTCATCACCGTCGCGCCGACCACCCACCTGAACTTCCGGCACACGATCTTCGGCGAGGTGGCCGACCAGGAGTCGCGCAACGTCGTCGACGCGATCGCTCGCACGTCGACCGGCCCGGCGGACCGTCCGCTGACCGACGTCGTGATCGAGAAGGTCACTGTCGACCACGAGGGCTGACTCGGACGGATTTCGGTAGGTTGGTTCCATCGTGAACCAACCGCCGAACCCCGCCGCCGAGCAAGCCGCGCTGCCCGGGTGCTGGTGGCACCCGAACCGCCCGACCGGGCTGAGCTGTTCCCGGTGCGGGCGTCCGGCGTGCCCGGATTGTCTCCGGGAGGCCCCGGTCGGCTTCCAGTGCACCGACTGCGTGCACGCCGGTGGCCAGCAGCAGCACCGGCAGCACCGCGGCTACCAGGAAGCCGGCTTCGGCGTGCGCACCATCGCCGGGGCCCGGCCGTCGCCGTCCGTCCTGGTCACCCAGGTCATCCTGGCGGTCAACGTCGTCATCTTCCTCGTCACGGCGATGCAGGCCAGGAGCCTCAGCGACAATCAGGTGTCCGACGTCTTCCAGCTCGGCGTGTTGTGGGGCCAGGCGACGTTCGGTGCCGACGAGTGGTGGCGCCTGTTCACCTCGGGCTTCCTGCACTACGGGCCGATCCACATCGCAGTCAACATGTTCTCGCTGTGGATGATGGGCCGCGCGCTCGAGCCGGTCTTCGGGAAGGTCCGCTACCTCGCGCTCTACTTCGTCTCGATGCTCGGCGCGTCCACGGCCGTGCTGCTTTTCGACAGCCTTGACGGCGGCACGGCGGGCGCGTCCGGTGCGCTGTTCGGCCTGATGGGCGCCTACGCGGTCATCGTGCTGAAGCTGCGCCTGAACCCCACCGGGCTGATCATCACGCTCGCGCTGAACGCGTTCATCACCTTCGGGGTCGCGAACATCTCGATCCTCGGCCACGTCGGCGGTCTCGTCACGGGCGCGCTGGTCACCGTCGCGCTGTTGTACGCGCCGAGCGCGCGCCAGGCGACCTGGCAGGCGGCCGGGGTCGCGATCCTCGTCGTCGCGATGGTCGGGCTGCTGCTCTACAAGGATGCCCAGGTCGCAGCGCAGACGTGCCAGTTCGTCCAGCACCGCGGCCAGCAGCTCTACAGCTGCGGCTAGCTCCGCGCGCGCAGCGTGCTGAGCACGTCCAGGACGTCGCGGGGATCCTCGCCGAGGTCCAGCCACCCGAAGACGTACAGCTGGTCGTCGTGCTCGATTTCGAGGGTGACGCCGTCGCGGCCCATCCGGCGGGTCGTGCGCAGCCGGGTGCGGGTCTGTGCCCACGGAAGCCGGTGGGTGCCGCTCAGCGTCCGGGCCCGCAAGCCCTCGGCATCGGCGGCCAGCCGGGGCCGGACGAGCGTCGCGTGGGCGGCGAACGCTCCGGCGGCCAGCGCCGCCAACGCGAACAGCACCAGTCCGCCGCGGTCGCCGGTCAGCGCGTCGGCCACCACGCCGACCAGCAGCAACGCGGTGACCGCCCAGGCCGATACCACAACGGCCTGACGCGGCGCCCAAGAGGTGGGGTAGTTATCCACAGGGGTTATCCACACTGGGGATGAGTCACACCGCTGTAATTCGGCGTCAAGCCGCCAGGTGGAGTAATAATCAGCGCCAACGCATAGTCATGAGCAGACCGGCGATCATCAGCGCGAACCCGCCGGCGAAGTTCCAGTTGCCCAGGTCGGCCATCCAGGAGATCTTGTCCCCGGCGATGTAGTTCACCAGCAGCCAGATCAGGCCCAGGAGCATCAACCCGAACATCGGGATCTTCCAGGCGAGGCCGGTGGGGCCTGCGGCCCGCACCTTCACCGGCGTACGCCGGTCGGCAGGCGGGGTGTAAGCGGTCTTCTTGCGGACCTTGGACTTGGGCATCGTGTGTTCCTCGCGGTGCTCTTCGGGCTCGTCTGGTGGCGATGTCCCGCTGAGGGTGCGCAACCAGCGCCACGTGCACACGTTAACGTAAACGACCGCAGGAAAGCAGCGGCCAGGCGTGGTCGGATTTCCCGCACCGTGACTTTGGCGTCACCGAGGGTTCGACGCGGCTTGAGAGGAGCTTGCGTGGCTACGCGCGAAGGACCGGATGACGACCGGCGCAGACACCCCGGACAACGGCCGATGCCCCCACGCCGGACGCCCCCAACGCCCCCTCGCGGTCAGGTGCCGCCGAGTCAGCCTCCGCGCGGCCCCCAGCGGCCGCCCCGCCGTCCGCAGGGGCCCCCGCCCCGCCGCTACGTCGCGCCCCCGCCGCCCAACGCCAACGAGGAGACCGTCGTCTTCGCCCCGGTCGGGAAGGGCGGCGCCGCGACCAAGGTCAAGCCGCTGGACAAGGGCAGCGTCGCGATCCGGACCGCCGGCGAAATCCTCATCACGCTGGGCCTGGTCGTGCTGCTGTTCATGGTCTACGAGCTCTACGTGACCGACCTGTTCTCGGCGGGCAAGCAGTCCGAGGCGAGTGACCAGCTCGACGGCGAGTGGGCACACGACCGCACGCTGCACCCCGAGCTGATCGACGGCAAGGCGTTCGCCCGCATCCACATCCCCGGCTTCGGCGTCGACTACAACTTCACCATTCAGGAGGGCACCGACGATGCCGCCCTCGAGGTCGGCCCCGGCCACTACAAGGGCACGGCGCTGCCCGGCGAGCCCGGCAACTTCGCCGTGGCCGGCCACCGCGTCGGCAAGGGCGCCCCGTTCAACGACCTGGACAACCTCGCCTCCTGTGACCAGATCGTGATCGAAACCTCCACCGACTTCTACATCTACAAGGTGCTGCCGTACGACGACGAGGTCGACAACTGGGCCGCCGGCAAGGGCGCCGCCCCGGCGTGCAAGGGCGTCTCGACCCTCCGCGAGCCGAACGCCGAAGACGGTGGCGCGTACAGCGAGACGTTCGGCCGCAAGGTCGTGCTGCCCAGCCAGGGCACCGCGGTGAACCCGGTCCCGTACAAGGGCGCCGACGCCCTGCCGAAGGCCCAGCAGGCCGCGCTGCTCACCCTCACCACCTGTCACCCGCAGTTCTCCGCCCGCGAGCGGCTCATCATCACCTCGGTGCTGACCCAGCAGGTGCCGAAGAACCAGGTCAAGGACTACGGCGACCTGCTTTCGAAGATCGGGGAGGCCTGATGTACGCCTGGATCTGGCAGCACCTGCCGGGCCCGTTCGCGGCGAAGCTGACGCTGGCCGTGGTGCTCGTACTCGGCGTGATCGCGCTGCTGATGTTCGTGGTGTTCCCCTGGCTGGAGCCGCGGCTGTGGTTCAACGAAGTCGCGGTCAACTGAGGTTCGCGCGGCCGAGCTCATCGCGCGGATCGGCACCGAGGTGCTGCCCGCGCTGCGAGCTAGCAGTCCCGCAGTTCCGGGCTCTGGTTGAGCAGCTGACCGCGCGGCGAGACGAACGCGCGGTAGCGGTCACCGGCCAGCTCGGAGTTCTTGAAGACAGCGACCCGGTGGCAGTTCTGGAAGGCCAGCTTGACGCCGAAGTGCCGCTCGAGGCCGCCGCGGATCGCGTCCGACGCCAGCGCCCGCAGCAGCTGACCGCGAGCGGCCTCGCTCGGCGGCGGCGTCTCGTTGTCGGCGAAGCCGTCCGCGGCGCCCTCGGCGTCGGCGATCACGCCGGTGATGATCTCCCAGGCGTAGGGCAGGGATTCCTTGACGCAGGTGACGAACTCGGCGTCGGAGACCTCCCCGCGCTCGGCCTTCTCCAGCAGCGCGGGTGACACGTCCAGGGACATCGAACCTCCAGTTTGAGCGGGGCCACCTCCCTGGCTACCGGCCGGGTGGCCCCGCCACAAGAGAAAACGATGATCATCACCAGTATGGCGGAAGGGTCGGTCACTCCCAGCGGAAGAGCCGCGCCGCCAGCACGGTTCCGGCCACCGCGAAGGCGGCGAGCACGACCAGCTGCAGCGGCTGCACGCCGTCGCCGACCCAGGCGTCCTGCAGCGGCTGGGAGCCCGGCGGCACGTAGTCGCCGATCCGGCGGAGGACCTCGGGCAGCAGCGGCCGCGGCAGGTACACGCCGCCGAAGAACATCGTCGGCAGGAACGCGATCATCGCGATCCCGTTGGCGGCCTTCGACGTCGGGGCGACCGCGGCCGCGACCAGGCCCAGCGCGAACATCGAGACCACCCCGAGCAGCAGGGTGAGCAGGAACGCGGCCGGGTGCTTCGGCATCGGCACGTCGTAGACGACGTTGGCCAGTCCCAGCACGAGCCCGATGCCCGCCAGCGCGATGACGACGTGGATCAGCAGCTGCGCGCCCAGCAGGTTCGCCGGGTGTACCGGCGTCGTCGCGAGCCGCCGCAGCACACCCTGCTCGCGGTAGGCCGCGACGGCGCCCGGGATCGACTGCAGGGCGAGCATCGCGAGGCTGATGACGATCAGCGACGGCACCCACGCGTCGATGAACCGGTACCCGCCCGCTTTGGCGCTCGGCTCGGTCATGCCCGGGATGGCGCCGATCGCGAGCAGCAGGACGGCCGGGAACAGGATGCCCGCGAGCGGCATGAACGGCGTGCGGAGGAAGAGTTTCGTTTCGGTGGCGGTGATCTTGGCGAAGGTGTGCACGGTGTTCTCCTCAGCGTCCGGTCAGGGTGACGAACGCGTCGTCCAAAGTGGCTGCGTCGACGGATCGGCGCAGCTGGGCGGGGGTGCCGGTGGCGACAACGCGCCCGGCGTCCAAGATCGCGACGCGGTCGCAGAGCCGTTCGGCTTCGTCCATGAAGTGCGTGACGAGCAGGACCGTCACGCCGGTGTCGCGAACCGCCTCGACGAGCTGCCAGGTGTCGCGGCGGGCGTGCGGGTCGAGCCCGGTGGTGAGTTCGTCGAGGATGGTCAGCTCCGGGTTCCCGACCAGGGCGAGTGCGATCGACACGCGCTGCTTCTGGCCGCCGGAGAGCTTCCCGAAGAAACTGCGGGCGTGGTCTCGCAGGCCCAGCTGGTCGAGCAGGATGTCGACGTCGGCCGGCTCCGGATAGAAGGAGGCGAACAGCTCCAGCGCCTCGCGCACCCGCAGCTTCGCGGGCAGCTGGCTTTCCTGGAGCTGGACGCCGACGCGGCGGGTCAGCGCCGCCCGGTCGGTCGCCGGGTCGAGGCCGAGCACGGAAATCGTGCCGCCGTCGGCCCGGCGGAGGCCTTGGAGGCATTCGACGGTGGTGGTCTTCCCGGCGCCGTTCGTGCCGAGGATGCCGAAGATTTCGCCGCGCTCGACGGTGAACGAAACGCCGTCGACCGCGACCCGGGTGCCGTAGTTCTTGCGGAGGTCGGTGACTTCGATGAGGGGCATGGCTACGAAGCTACGAGCGGGCGGCGCGGCGGAGAATGACGCTGAAACCCCAGCTCAGGTAGCGTTTTGCTGACGCGGGGGTGGGGTTTTCCCACCCCGTTTGTGGGGCTTCGCGCAATGCGCGGTCCGGCGTCGGTCGGCGAGGATCTCAGGGGGAAGGAGGTGCCGGATGACGTACCTGCGTGCGATCGGCCGGGCGTTGGCGCTGGCGGCGTTCGCGTTGCTCAGCTGGTTCGACGTCCTGATCCAGCTGGCCACGTTCGCGCTGCTCTGCGTCGGGCTGGTCTTCTTCTTCGGCCCCGCGGTCTTGTGGGCCCGTGGCCGATCGGCCACCATGCGCGCGCTGGCCGCGCGGTGGTGCGGCATCGAGATCCCGGCGCCGTACCGGCCCGCGCCGCCGGAGCCGGTGCGCGAGCGCGACGGCTGGTATCGCGACGGCAAGCAGCTCTACAAGCGGGCGTTCTGGATCCGCTGGCAGCACCGGCTCACCTGGGCGATGGAGGACCCGGCGACGGGCCGCGAGTTCACCTGGCAGCTGGTGAACCCGCTCGTCACGGTGCTGCTGCCGGTGGCCGTCCTGCTCGGCGGGCCCCTGGTGCTGCGCGGCTACGGCCGGTGGACGCGCTGGTGGCTCGGGCCGCGTCCACCTGCCGAGCCACGCAAGAACTGGCTGCACCGGCATCTCGAATCGATCGGGCACCAGGCCGGGCTGTTCGCGGTTTCGGTGGTGCAGCTGGTCTTCGCGATCTTCCAGCTGGTCGTCATGGTTTTCTTCAGGCCGATGGCCACCCCGGTCGTGCTGGCGAACCGGACGATCACGGACACGCTGCGCCGCGAGGCCGGGAACTGGACGGGCGTGACGATCGCGCGGCCGTACCTGCCGCCGCCCAGGTTGCCGGTCCCGCGCGCCGACGGGCTCTACCAGTCAGGCAACCAGCTGTACGAGGAGCCGTTCTGGCCGGTCCAGCACGCTCGCACGCGGTGGGTCTACCGGGACCGCGCCACCTGGCGCGACCTCGCCGGCGGCCTGCTCGTCCCGCTGGTTTCGTTCGTCCTGATCCTGCCGACGGTGGCGTTGGCCAGCCGGGGGCTGATCGGCCTCGCGGCGCTCTGGATCTGGCGGCCGTTCGTGTCGCCGCGCATCGACTGGCCCCCGTTCCCCGAGGTGTCGACGCACCTGGGCGCGCTCGCGCAGACCCCGGTCATGCTGGCGATGGTGGTCGCCGGCTTGGCCGCGGCACCGTGGCTCGCCCGCCAGCAAGCCCGCTTCGCCCGCGTGTGGTTCGGGCCGACCGAGTCGACCCGGCTCGCCCAGCGCGTCGAACGGCTCAAGCAGACTCGCTCCGACGTCACGGTCACGCAGGCCGCGGAGCTGCGGCGGATCGAACGCGACCTGCACGACGGGATCCAGTCGCGGCTGGTCGCGATGGGGATGAAGCTCGGCGCGGTCGAGGCGCTGGTGGACACCGACCCGGCGGCGGCGAAACGGCTCGCGGCGGAGCTGCGCGCGTCGTCGTCGGAAGCGCTCACCGAGCTGCGGGTGCTGATCCGCGGCATCCATCCGCCGGTGCTGTCCGAGCGCGGGTTGCTGGACGCCGTGCGCGCGATGGCGCTGGACAGCCCGTTGAAGACGGAGGTCACCGGCTCGCTGCCCGGACGCGTCGAGGAGCCGGTGGAAGCGTGCGCGTACTTCGCGGTGTCCGAACTGCTCGGCAACGCGGCGAAGCATGGTGCGAAACGGGTGTCGATCGAGGTGGGGTTCGCCGACGAGCTACTGACGATGGTGGTGACCGACGACGGCCCGGGCGGCGCGAACCCGGCTCGTGGTTCCGGGCTCCGGGGAATCGAGCGCAGGCTGGGCGGCTTCGACGGTAGGTTGACGCTGACCAGCCCGATCGGCGGCCCGACGAAGGCGACCCTGGAGATCCCGTGTCAGCTCGACCCCGAACCGTCGTCGCCGAAGACCAATACCTCCTCCGGGACGGCCTGACGCACTTGCTGGCGGCCCACGGCTTCGACGTCGTCGCGGCGGTCGGGAGTGGCCCGGAGCTGGCGGCGGCGCTGCGCACTCACCGCCCGGACGTGTCCATTGTGGACGTCCGGATGCCGCCGACGAACACCGACGAAGGCCTGCAGGTCGCGCTGGCGGCGCGCCGGGAGATTCCCGGGCTGCCGATCCTGGTGCTGTCCCAGCACGTCGAGCAGCTGTACGCGCGCGAACTGCTCGCCGACGGCACCGGCGCGATCGGCTACCTCTTGAAGGACCGGGTGTTCAACGCGGACCAGTTCGTCGACGCGGTCCGCCGCGTCGCGGCGGGCGGCACGGTGATGGACCCCGAGGTGATCGCGAAACTGGTCGCGGGCAACGCCTCCGACCCGCTCGCGGCACTGACGCCCCGCGAGCGCGAGGTGCTGGGCCTGATGGCGGAAGGGTGTTCCAACGCGGCGATCGCGTCGCGCCTGCACTTCAGCGAAGGCGCGGTCGGCAAGCACTCGGCGAACATCTTCGCGAAGCTGGACATCACCGCCTCGGACGACACCAACCGCCGGGTGCTCGCCGTACTCGCGTACCTCGGTGCGGGGACTTAGCCGCGCGAGACCCGGGTCATCTCCTCGCGCTCCACCACCTTGACGCGCTCCCGGCCCGCGGCCAGCCCCAAAGCCTTCTCGTGCGCGTCCAACCGGCCCCAGCCTTCCCACGTCGTGAACGGGATGCCGCGTGCCGTGAGGAAGTCCAGGATCGCGTCCGGCGACGAATACTTGGGTGCCGTCAGGGTTTCGGCGTCCGCCAGGAGGCTCGCGATCGTCTCCGCCGCGTCGCCCTTCGTGTGGCCGATCAGGCCGATCGGGCCGCGCTTGATCCAGCCCGTGACGTAGACGCCCGGCAGCGGGTTCTCGTCCAGGTCCAGCACCCGGCCCGCCTGGTTCGGCACCACGCCCGCCCCGTGGTCGAACGGCAGCTCCGGCAGGTGCGACGACAGGTAGCCGACCGCGCGGTACACCGCCTGGACGTCCCAGTCGTGGAACTCGCCGGTCCCGCGTACGGTCCCGTCACCGGTCAGCTCGGTGCGCTCGGTCCGCAGGCCGGTCACCCGGCCGTCCGTGCCGAGGACTTCCGAAGGCGAGTGGAAGAAGTGCAGGTGCAGCCGGCGCGGCCGCGAGCCCGGCTCGCGGATCGCCCACTCCTGCAACGTCTTCACGACCATGTCGATCTGCTTCGACGCCCGCAGCGCCGCGATGCTGCCGTCGTCGAACTCGATGTCCTCCGGGTGCACGATGACCTCGACATTCGGCGAGTGGTCCAGCTCCCGCAGCTCCAGCGGCGTGAACTTCGCCTGCGCCGGGCCGCGGCGGCCGAACACGTGCACGTCGGTCACCGGGCTGGCCTTCAACCCGCGGTAGACGTTGTCGGGGATGTCCGTGGTCAGCAGCTCGTCCGCCGTCTTCGCCAGGATCCGTGCGACGTCCAAAGCCACGTTCCCCACACCGAGGACCGCCACCGAAGACGCGGTCAGCGGCCACTCCCGCGGCACGTCCGGGTGGCCGTCGTACCAGGACACGAAGTCCGCGGCGCCGTGGCTGCCGTCCAGCTCGATGCCCGGGATGTCGAGCTCGCGGTCGGCGGACGCGCCGGTCGAGAAGATCACCGCGTCGTAGAACTCGCGCAGCTCGTCGAGCTTGATGTCGGTGCCGTAGTCGATGTTGCCCAGCAGCCGGATGTTCGGCTTGTCCAGCACCTTGTGGAGCGCGGTCACGATGCCCTTGATGCGCGGGTGGTCGGGCGCGACGCCGTACCGGATCAGCCCGAACGGGGCGGGCATGCGTTCGAAGAGGTCGATCGTTGCAGATCCAACGCTGTCGGAGGACTTGTCCAGGATGTCGGCGGCGTAGATCCCGGCGGGACCGGCGCCCACCACGGCTACGCGAAGAGATCGGCTCACTTGCTCCACGGTAAGTTAGGTTCACCTAACCTAAAATGTGATTTGGCGTACGGTCCACCAGGTGGGAGCCGGTAAGCTCGTCGCCATGCGCGTTCTCGTCGTCGACAACTACGACAGTTTCGTCTACAACCTGGTCCAGTACCTGGCCCAGCTCGGCGCCGACTGCACGGTCTGGCGCAACGACGTCGTGGACCTCGACCGCGTGCCCGAGTTCGACGCCGTGCTCGTCTCGCCGGGGCCCGGAACGCCCGAACGCGCTGGTCAGAGCATGGACGTGATCCGCAAGTGCGCCGAGACGTCGACCCCGATGCTCGGCGTCTGCCTCGGCCACCAGGCGCTCGGCGTCGTCTACGGCGCGACGGTCGACCGCGCCCCCGAGCTGCTGCACGGCAAGACGAGCCAGGTGCGCCACGCCGGCGTCGGCGTCCTCAAGGACCTGCCGTCCGAGTTCACGGCCACGCGGTACCACTCCTTGACCGTGATGCCCGACACCATTCCGGACGACGTCTTCGAGATCACCGGGCGCACCGAGTCCGGCATCGTGATGGGCATGCGCCACCGCGAGCTGCCCCTGGAAGGCGTCCAGTTCCACCCGGAGTCGGTGCTCACCGAGGGCGGTCACCGGATGCTCGCGAACTGGCTGGCCGCGGCCGGCCACCCGGTCGACCCGGCCAGGGTGAACGAGCTCGAGCGCGCGACCAAGGCACTGCAGAAGGCCGCTGTTGCGTGATCCGGCTGCTGGGGGTCGGTAAGCGGTACGGGCGCGGGGACTTCGTCCTGCGCGACGTCGACCTGAGCGTCGAGCCCGGACACGTCGTCGGCATTCTCGGCAGCAACGGCTCCGGCAAGTCCACCTTGCTGCGGATCATGGCCGGCGTCTCGCACCCCACCACCGGCACCATCAGCGGCACCCCGCGGATCGGCTACCTGCCGGACCGTTTCCCGGCCGGCCAGCGCATGGGCGCCCGGGCCTACCTAAGGCACATGGCGCGCATCCACGGGCTCGCCGACCTCTCGGTGATCGACCCGCTGCTGGAGCGGCTCGCGCTGGTCGGCGGCCCGACGGCGCCGTTGCGCACCCTGTCCAAGGGCAACGCGCAGAAGGTGGGGCTCGCGCAGGCCGTGATGGTCCGGCCCGACCTGCTGATCCTCGACGAGCCGTGGTCCGGCCTCGACGTCGGGACGCACGCGATCCTCGGTGAGCTCGTCGCCGAGACGCGGGCGCGCGGCGCGAGCGTCGTGTTCACCGACCACCGGCCGCAGGTGGTGCACGACCACGCCGATGTCGTCCACCTCATGGACCAGGGCCGGCTCACGGCGGAGAGCGCCGAGCCGACCACGCGAATCGTGTTGCGGGGTCGCGACACCGGCTGGGCCGGCGAGCCCGGCGTGCGGCACGCGGTCGTCGAAGGATCCCACGTCGTGCTCACCGTCGAAGTCGGCTGCGTCGACGCCGTGTTGCTGCGGGCGCTCAAGGACGGCTGGTCGGTTCGGGAGGTGGCGCCATGCTCGCCGTGACGCGGTACTACCTGACCCTGCTCGGCCATTCGCAGCGCTACCTGCCGGCGTTGCTGGCCTACCTCGCGCTGTGCGTGATCCTCTACTCCGACCCGAATTCACCGCCGCTGCCGCTGTTCGGCGTGAGCGCCGGCGGGCTGCTGGTCGTTTCGTGC
Organism: Amycolatopsis sp. NPDC051128; assembly: GCF_040682715.1. NCBI lineage: Bacteria > Bacillati > Actinomycetota > Actinomycetes > Pseudonocardiales > Pseudonocardiaceae > Amycolatopsis > Amycolatopsis sp. NPDC051128. Next base: position 138,703 of record NZ_JBFBBN010000015.1, read on the forward strand.
TGGCTGACGATCGCGCTGCTCGACATCGAAGACCCGGTGCAGCGGCTGGTCACCCTCAGCCACGCGCGGCAGTGGCGGCGGATGATCAGCGGGGCGATCCTCACCGTGCTGGCCTGTTCGCTGGTCCTCACCGTGATCACCGAGGCGTGGTCGGCGCTCAAGTCGTTCAAGTTCCAGCCCTCGGCGCTGGGCATCGGAGTGCTCGCCCACCTCGCGTGCGCGCTGCTCGGCATCGCGGTCGCGCTCCCGTGCTCACGGCTGCTGGTGCACCGGGTCGGCTGGACGGTGCTCGCCGCCGTGATCACGCTGATCGTCGTGCTGCTGGCGAAGATCCCGCTGGTCCACCCGCTGCTGCACGCCCTGACCGACGGCGAACCGGTCGGCGGGCCGCTGGCGCTGGCGCTCGTGACGTCGGTGGTGATGCTGGCCGCGAGCTACCTCGTCGTCTCGGTGCTCGTGCACCGGCGCTCCTGACTGCAAATTGCAGAATTCAATATCCCCGTCAGGCTTCCGGCGAGGCCACGCGGCCGACTAAGGTTCGGGGCCTCTCCGATTCTGGGTGAAAGGAGACCGGGTGACGGCTGGGATCGTCGCGATCACCGTGCCAGACTCCGACGGCGAACTGCCGGAGCTCGCCGCCTGGCTGCGCGGTGAAGACGAACTCCGTGGCCGCGTCCAGCTGTTCGACGCCGTCGTGGTCGGCGTGACGAGCAACTCCGCCGGCGTCTTCACCGACTCGCTCTTCGCGTGGCTGCGGCGTTGCCGCGAAGCCCGCGTCTCCCTCAAGGTCAAACGCTCCGGCGCCGTCGAGGAGCTCGAGCTCGACTTCGGCGCCGCGAGCGACGCCGAGCAGGTTCTCGGCGCCGTCCAAGGATTCCTCGACAAAGCCTGAACAACGAAGAAGGCCCGCACGGTTCGCCGGGCGGGCCTTCTTGGTGTGAACCGGGATCAGGTGGTGGGGGTCGGCGTCCCCGAGGTGAACAAGCCGTCCGACACCAACACCGTCACGTTCTGGTCCTTGTTGATCTGCGTACCCCCCTTGGGGTTCTGGTTGGTGATCGTGCCCTCGGGCTCCCGGCTGAACTTGTCCGACTGCTCCTTCAGCTGCCCGGTCCAGCCCATGCTCTGCAGCTTGCCCCGCGCCTCGTCGACCGTCATCCCGACCAGGCTCGGCATGTCGATCTTGTTGTCGCTCGGACCCGTGGACACGGTCAGGGTGATCGTGCTGCCCGCCGCCACCGAGCCGCCGTTCGGCGTCTGCTGGATGACCTGGTCCTTCGGTTGGTCGGACTGTTGCTCCACCCGCTTCACACTGAAGCCCAGACCGGTGAGGGCGGAGTTGGCCTCGCTGAAGGACTTGCCGATGTAGTTCGGAACCTGCTTCAGCTGCTTGCCCTTACCGATGGAGATGGACACGCTCGCGCCCTGCTGGACCTCGCTGTCGGCCGGTGGGGTCTGGTTGACGACCTTCCCCACTTTGTTCTGGTCGTCGGTGTCGACTTCCTGCACCGACTGGCTCATGGTGAGGCCGGCCTCTTTCAGTTTCGCTTGGGCGTCGTCCCTGCTGAGCCCCTTCAGGTCGGGCACCTTCACCTTGCCCGGTGCCTGACCGATCGTGAGGGTGATCTGAGCCGAGGTCGCGACGGGGGTACCCACATCCGGCGTCACTGAGATGACCTGGTTGACCTGGTCGCTGGTGCACGGCGTGTTGCCGCCGGCATCCGCAATCCCGCAGATCACGGTCTTGTTCGGCGCGAAATTGGTGAAGCCCTTTTCACGGAGGGTGCTCTTGGCCGCCAGCTCGGACTGCCCCTTGACGTCCGGGATCGCGACGGTGGTCGGGTCGTCGCCGCTGCCCTTGAACGAGCCCGACAGCCACATGATCAGCAGCACCGCGCCCAGCACGAACACCGCGGCCAGCGCGGCGAGGATCGTGCGGCGACGCCGGGTGGCCTTCGGGTCCTCCCCGTCCGGTTCGGCGTACTCCTCGTAGCGCTGCGGCTGCCGCCGGTCGGCGTTCATCACCTGCGTGCGCTCGTCCTCGGACATCACCATCGGCGCCACCGGGCGCTGGCCCGAGAGCGTGCGCACCAGGTCCGAGCGCATCTCCGCCGCCGACTGGTAGCGGTTCGCCGGGCCCTTGGCCAGTGCCTTCAGCACGACCGCGTCGAGCTCGGGCGCCACCGCCGGGTTCACCGACGACGGCGGCTTCGGGTCCTCCCGGACGTGCTGGTAGGCCACCGCGACCGGGGAGTCCCCGGTGAACGGCGGCTCGCTGGTGATCAGCTCGTACAGCACGCACCCGGCGGCGTAGACGTCGGAACGGGCGTCGACCGACTCGCCGCGCGCCTGCTCCGGCGACAGGTACTGCGCCGTGCCGATCACTGCGGCCGTCTGGGTCATCGCGGACTGGCCGTCGTGCATCGCGCGCGCGATGCCGAAGTCCATCACCTTGACCGCGCCGTTCTTCGTGATCATCACGTTGGCCGGCTTGACGTCGCGGTGCACGATGCCGTGGCGGTGCGAGAAGTCCAGCGCCGCGCAGACGTCGGCCATGACCTCCATCGCCCGCTTCTGCGACATCGGGCCTTCGGTCTTGACGATGTCGCGCAGCGTCCGGCCTTCGACGTACTCCATGACGATGTACGGCAGCGGCCCGAACTCGGTGTTCGCCTCACCCGTGTCGTAGACCGCGACGATCGCCGGGTGGTTCAGCGCGGCGGCGTTCTGCGCCTCACGGCGGAAGCGCTCCTGGAACTGCGGGTCCCTGGCGAGGTCGGCACGGAGGATCTTGATCGCGACTTCCCGGCCGAGGCGCACGTCGTGGCCGTGATGGACCTCGGACATGCCTCCATAGCCGAGCGTTTCGCCCAGCTCGTACCGGTTGGAGAGCAGTCTGGGTGTGCTCATCTCTGGATGCCGTTCCATTCCGTCCAAGGTGTGGTCAAGATGCCTTGCTGGCCATCGTCGGTCGTACCGCGACTGTTCGCCGGGAAGGCGCCCAAAGCCGACGGCTCTTCCGCGGGCGGCTGTCTGCCCGGGATCACCTGGCTCGTCGTCTGGCCGGTGCGCGGTGGCGCTCCGGAGTTGGCGATCATCTTCGCCACCAGCACGATGCCCGCCACCAGGACAACGAGCAGGATCGCCGCGAGAAGCGCCCACCAGCCCCACTGGGACTTCTTCTTCGGGACCGGCATCATGGCCGGGCGCGCCACGGGCCGCGACGGCGGGCCGAGGACGACCATCGGGTTCACCGCCGGGGACGGCGGGCCCACCGGCATCGGCTGCTGCTGCGGCGGCATCTGCTGCTGCATGGGTTGCTGCGGCACCGGTTGCTGCTGCTGCGGTTGTTGTCCGGTCGAGTACGCGGCGTTGACCAGCCCGGACGGCGTCGGCAGCGGCAGCCCGGCGCGGACCGCGGCGACGGCGGCCGCGAACTCGCCGCCGTTGTTGTAGCGCTGCCGCGGATCCTTGACCAGCGTCGCCTCGATCACCGCGCGCGCCGCGGGCGGCACGTCCGGCGGCAGCGGCGGGGCGATGTCGCGGATGTGCATCATCGCGACCGTCACGGCGTTCTCGGACAGGAACGGCCGGTGCCCGGCCAGGCACTCGTAGCCGCACACCGCCAGCGAGTAGACGTCGGACGCCGGCTCCGCCGGGTGCCCGAGGGCCTGCTCCGGCGCGATGTAGTGCGCCGTGCCCATGACCATGCCGGACCGCGTGACCGGGGCCGCGTCGGCCGCCTTCGCCACCCCGAAGTCGGTGATCTTCACCTGGCCCGCCGACGTCACCAGGATGTTGCCCGGTTTGACGTCGCGGTGGACCAGCCCCTGCTCGTGCGCGGCCTGCAGCGCGTTGCCCGCCTGCTCGAGCATGTCGAGCGTGAACTCCGCCGACAGCCGCCCGTGCTTGGCCAGCAACCCGGCCAGCGGGTCGCCGTCGACGAGCTCCATCACCAGGTACGCGATCGGCAGGTCACCGTCGAGGAGGGTCTCGCCGTAGTCGTGCACCGCGGCGATGCCGGGGTGGTTCAGGGACGCCGTCATCCGCGCTTCGGTGCGGAAACGGTGGAGGAACTCGGCGTCGCCGGAGAGTTCGGCCTTGAGGATCTTGACGGCCACGGTCCGGTCCAGCCGGGTGTCGCTGGCCTGCCAGACCTCGCCCATCCCGCCGACGGCGATCCGGCTCGTCAGCTTGTACCTCTCGGCCAGCAGCTGGCCCGAGGACAGCATGCGCTATCCACCCCCGAGCTTGGCGTTGATCGCGGCGCGGCCGATCTCCGCGGCGACCGTGCCGCCGGTGGCCGCGAGGCCGCGGTTGCCGCCGTCCTCGACGATCACGGCGACCGCGATCTGCGGGTCGTTGGCCGGGGCGAAGGCGGTGTACCAGGCGTGCGGTGCGGTGTTCTTGGAGTCCGTGCCGTGCTCGGCGGTGCCGGTCTTCGACGCGATCTGGATGTCCGCGCGCTTGCCACCGCCCTTGGTGAAGCCCTCGGAAGCGATCATCATGTCCTTGAGGATCGCGGCGTTCGACGACGACAGCGCCGCGGTGCCGGTGAGTTCGGTGGGGCTGTAGTCCTCGATGGTCGACAGGTCCGGTGCCAGCACCGACTGCACCAGCTGCGGCTTCATCGCCATCCCGCCGTTGGCCACGGTGGCCGAGAGCAAGCAGTCCTGCAGCGGGGTCAGCCGGACGTCGCGCTGGCCGATCCCGCTTTGGTAGAGCGCGCCCTGCGAGTCGAGCGGGCCGACGGTCGACGCCGCGACCTTCATCGGCACGGTCAGGTCGGTCTGCCCGATGCCGAAGTTGGCCGCTGTCTTCTTCATCTTGTCCGCGCCGAGCTGGCCGGCGAACTGGGCGAACGGCACGTTGCAGGAGTGCGCGAGCGCGTCCTTGAACGTGGTGCCGGGGCAGGGGCTGCCGGCGTAGTTCTCCAGCGTGACGCTGGTGCCGGGGAGCTTCGTGTTCGGCGCCGGGTCGATCGGGGTGTCCGGGCCCTTGCCGTCCTCGAGCACGGCAGCGGCGGTGACGAGCTTCATCGTCGAACCGGGCGGGTAGGTCTCGGAGATCGCCCGGTTCAGCATGGGCTTCTTCGCGTCCTTGTTGTTCGCGTTCCAGGCGTCGGCCTGCGCCTTCGACGTGTGCGAAGCCAGCTTGTTCGGATCGTACGAAGGCGTCGAGACCATCGCCAGGATCCGGCCGGTCTTGGGCTCCATCGCGACGACGGCGCCGGTGTAGCCCTTCTGCGTCATCAGGTCGTACGTGGCCTTCTGCACGGCCGGGTCGATGGTGAGCCGGACGTTGCCGCCGCTCGGATCGCGGCCGGTGACCATGTCCGACAGCCGCCGCACGAACAGCCGCGGGTCGGAGCCGTTGAGGACGTCGTCCTCGGCGCGCTCCAGGCCGCCGGCGCCGTAGTTGATCGAGTAGTAGCCGGTGACCGGCGCGTACATCGGGCCGTCGGCGTAGGTCCGGATGTACTTGTACTTGTCGTTCGACGGGTTGACGTTGGCCAGCACCTCGCCGTTGGGCGACACGATCTTGCCGCGCTGGCGGGCGAACTCGTCGTAGAGCACGCGGGCGTTGCGCGTGTCGTTGCGGTAGTCGTCGGCCTTCACCACCTGGATGTAGGTGGCGTTCGCCAGCAGCAGGACGATCATCACGAGCATCGTCATGCCGACCTTGCGGAGCGGGGTGTTCATGCCTGGGCGCCTCCGTCCGACGGCGGGCGCTGTACGAGCACGGTGTGCGCGTCGGCGATCGGCGCCTGCTGCTGGGGTTGCGGCTTCGGGCGGGCCGCGGGACGCCGGGCCGCGTCGGAGATCCGGAGCAGCATCGCGACCAGGATGTAGTTCGCCAGCAGCGACGAACCACCCTTGGAAAGGAAGGGGGCGGTGATACCGGTCTCCGGGATGAGTTTCGTGACCCCGCCGACGACGACGAAGATCTGCATGACGAGGCTGAAGGCCAGTCCGCCGCCGAGCAGCTTGCCGAACGTGTCGCGCACGGCGAGCGCGCTGCGCATGCCGCGCATGGCGACCAGCAGGTACAGCATCAGCACCGCGGCCAGCCCGATGAAGCCGAGCTCTTCGCCGATCGCCGCGGTGATGAAGTCGGTGTTGGCTTCGGGCACCATGTCCGGCCGGCCGGCGCCGAGGCCGGTGCCGCCGACCCCGCCGGTGCCGAGCCCGAACAGGCTCTGCACCATCTGGTAGCCGGTGCCGTCGGCGTCGGCGAACGGGTCGATCCAGTTCGCGACGCGCTGCTGGACGTGCTTGAACAGGTTGAACGCGATCACGCAGCCGCCGACGAAGAAGCTGAGCCCGAGTACCACCCAGATGACCCGCTCGGTCGCGACGTACAACATCATCAGGATGACGCTGAAGAACAGCAGCGACGACCCGAGGTCCTTCTCGAAGACCAGGATGCCGATGCAGGCGATGGCGGCGATGATGATCGGGCCGAGGTCGCGGGCGCGCGGCAGCTCGACGCCGATGAACTTCTTGCCGGCGACCATGAACAGGTCGCGCTTCGACACCAGGAACGACGCGAAGAAGGTCATCAGCAGGATCTTCGCGAACTCGCCCGGCTGGATCGAGAAGAACGGCAGCTTCAGCCACACCTTGGCGCCGTTGACCTCGGACAGGCTCGACGGCAGCAGCGCGGGCAGCGCCAGCGCCAGGATCCCGACCAGGCCCGCGGTGTAGCCGTAGCGCGTCAGCGTGCGGTGGTCGTTGACCACGATCAGCACGACGACGAAGAAGAGCAGCGAAACGACGGTGAACAACACCTGCGTGGTGACGGCGGGGGAGTAGTCCCGGCCGTTCTGCAGCGCCTTTTCGGCCTGGGCCAGGTCGATCCGGTGGATCATCACCAGGCCGATGCCGTTCAGCAGCGCGACGCAGGGCAGCAGCACCGGGTCCGCGTATGGCGCCCACTTGCGCACCGCCAGGTGCGCCGCGGCGAAGATCGCGAGGTAGGCGAGGCCGAGCCAGATGATCGACCAGGTCAGTTCCTGCTCCTGGTTCGCCTCCACCAGCACCAGGGCGATGGTGACGATGAACGTCGCGAACCCCAGCAGCACCAGCTCGGTGTTGCGGCGGGTCGGAACCTCGCGCGGCGGGTTCGTCTGGAACTGCGCTGCGAGCGGCTCGGCGGCGCGCGCTACGGGCTGGCTCATCAGTTACCGCCTCCCGTCGTCGGTGCCGTCGAACTCGGCGTCGAGCAGTCCCTCCCCGCTGGCTGGTTCGCCGACGACGGAGCAGTGGAGCCGGCCGGGGCCGACGAGGTCGTCGGCGTGACCGGAGGGGTCGGCGTCGGGGACGGCTGACCCCCCGCCGGCGCGCAGTTGTTCAGGCGCTTGTGCAGCTGCAGGAAGTTGTCGATGTACAGCCGGGCGTCGTCGAGGCTGTCCTTCTTGACGCCGTTCTGCACCGCCAGCCGCGCGTCCTCCTGGAGCTGGTTGACGCGCAGCTTGTCCGTGCACACCTGGTCGGGCGGGCAGGAGCCCTGCTCGTAGGTGTGCAGGTCGATGCCGAGAATGCTGCCGGGGACGCCGCGGTAGATCACGACCTCTTCGTCCGCTCCCTCGCCGACATAGTACTGACTCAGCACGAAGTAGCGGGTGGCGATGGCCGCCGCGGCGAGGACCACGAGCACCACGAGCGCGCCGGCCAGCCAGCGGAACCGCTTCCGGCGCCGGGCCTTCGGATCTTCCTGCGGTTGCGGCAGTTCCTGGCGCGGCTGCGGCGGCGGCTGGGTCAGCGCCCTGGCCCGCGCCGCGGGGGAGTCGCCTTGGTGCAGTTCGTCGCTGCCGTCCCCGGCGGCGCCGCCCACGATGGGCGCGTCCTCGCCGAAGTCGACGTCGACCACGTCGGCGATGATCACCGTGACGTTGTCGGTGCCGCCGCCCTTGAGCGCCAGCTCGATCATCCGGTCCGCGCACTGCTGCGGGTCCGGGATCTGCACGGCCTCGGCCAGCGTCTCGTCGCTGACCATGCCGGACAGGCCGTCCGAGCAGATCAGATAGCGGTCGCCGGCGCGGGCCTCGCGCACGGTCAGGCTCGGCTCGACCTCGTGCCCGGTGAGCGCCTTCAGCAGCAGCGACCGCTGCGGGTGCACCGCCGCCTCTTCGGGCGTGATCCGGCCCTGCTCCAGCAGTTCGTTGACGAAGCTGTCGTCCCGCGTGATCTGCGCGAACTGGCCGCCCCGCAGCAGGTACGCGCGTGAGTCGCCGACGTGCACCAGCCCCAGCCGGGTGCCGGCGAACAGGACGGCCGTGAGCGTCGTGCCCATGCCGTCCAGGTCAGGGTCCTGCGAGACCAGCTCGGCGATCGCGGCGTTGCCGTTCGCCACCGCTTCGCGCAGCTGGGCGAGGAGGTCGTCGCGCGGTTCGTCGTCGTCGAGCGGGGCGAGCGAGGCGATGACGACCTTGCTCGCCACTTCACCCGCCGCGTGCCCACCCATGCCGTCGGCGAGCGCGAGCAGGCGAGGGCCGGCGTACACGGAGTCCTGGTTGCTCGAACGCACCAGGCCCCGGTCGCTGCGGGCTGCGTAGCGGAGGACGAGAGTCATGGGCGAAGCTCGATCACCGTCTTGCCGATCCGGATGGGGACTCCGAGCGGGACCCGGAGGGGTGCAGTGACCTTAGCCCGGTCCAGATAGGTGCCGTTCGTCGAGCCCAGATCTTCCACGTACCAGTCCTCACCGCGCTGCGCGATCCGGGCGTGCCGGGTCGACGCGTAGTCGTCGTCGAGCACCAGTGTCGAGTCGTCGGCGCGGCCGATCAGGATCGGCCTGCCGTCCAGTGCGATCCGGGTCCCGGCGAGCGCGCCGTGAGTCACCAGCAGCTGCTGCGGCGACTTGCTGTTGCGCGGCTTCTTTTCCTTCTTGCGACCGAAGGTCGGCACCTGGACTCGCATGCCCGACGCCGCGTAGAGGTCCGAACGGACCACTCTGAGCGCGGCGAACACGAAGAGCCAGAGCAGCACGAGGAAGCCCACCCTGGTGAGTTGTACGACCAGCTCTGGCACTTGGTGTGTCCGCTCCCGACTCTTCCGCGCAGCCGCGACGCGGGTACGCCGCGGTCCCCCCGCACGTCAATTCTGCGGGAACAGTATTTCGCGTCCCGAGTCAGCCCTGTGTACGGAACACGAGGGACGAATGACCCACCCGGATGACGTCGCCGTCGGCGAGCTGCCAGGTCTGGACCGGAGTGCCGTTCACGGTCGTGCCGTTGGTCGAACCGATGTCGGCGAGCGTCGCGCTCTGGCCGTCCCAGGTGATCTCCAGGTGCCGGCGGGAGACCCCGGTGTCCGGCAGCCGGAAGTCCGCGTCCTGGCCGCGGCCCACGACGTTGCCACCCTGCTTCAGGGAGTACGTCCGGTTCGAGCCGTCGTCCAGCTGCAGGCTCGCCGCGAGCTGGCGGCCCGGCGCCGGCGGGGCGTAGCCGCCCTGCTGGCCGTACGGGTCCGCGGCCGGGGCGCCGTACGCCTGCTGCTGGCCGTACTGGTCGTAGCCGCCCTGCTGCTGGCCGCCGTACTGGTCGTAGCCGCCCTGCTGGGGCTGGGCGTAGCCACCCTGGTCATACCCGGGCTGCTGCGGCTGGGCGTAGCCGCCCTGGTCGTAGCCACCGGCCTGGGGCTGGGCGTAGCCACCCTGGTCATACCCGGGCTGCTGCGGCTGGGCGTAGCCGCCCTGGTCGTACCCACCGGCCTGGGGCTGGGCGTAACCCCCCTGCTCGTAGCCACCGCCCTGGGGCTGGCCGTACTGGTCGTAACCACCACCCGGCTGCTGGGCGCCGTACTGGTCGTATCCGCCCTGCTGCTGGCCATAACCCTGGTCGTACCCGGGCTGCTGGCCACCCTGCTGTCCGTAGCCGTACTGGCCCTGCTGGCCGTACGGGTCACCCTGGTCGTATTGGCCGTAGCCGGGGGGCTGGCTCATTGCTGGGTCTCCTGCGTTGCTGGGTCGTGCCGACCGCGGTGAACCGGCGCCTGAGGGGCGGGCGTCGGGATCGACGGACGAACGGGTCTTGAACTGTCCAGTATGCAGCGCCTCGTTGCGCTCGAGTGATACGACGACGTCACCATAGGTGTCCAGGCCTTCCGCGGCGAGGTGTTCCGCGACCGCCTTGGCGAGCACCTGAGTGACCCGTTGCTCGTCACCGGCCATGCGCTCGTGATCAGCCGCCCCCAAGGACACGATGTAGTGGTTCGGGGCGAGCTGTCGACCGCCTGCCAGCTCACGAACGTTCTCCTCACTCTCCCGCTCAAGGGCGATCGCCACTTCCTGCGTGACGACGTTGCCACCGAACATGCGCGCGAAAGTATTCCCCACCAGCTTCTCGAGTCGCCTGTCGAAACGTTCGGCGCGGCCCACCGGGGAAAACCTCCTCACACGCGTGCTTGCGCATCGATCCTATCCGGGTGAGCGAGCCTCGACACGGCCCCCGGTGAAACCGGCCCAAACGACCTGATAGTCTTCTCATCGCTGTCAGTGAGAAGCACTCGGGCGAGTGGCGGAATGGCAGACGCGCACGGTTCAGGTCCGTGTGTCCGAAAGGACGTGAGGGTTCAACTCCCTCCTCGCCCACGCTGTTCAGGGCCCCGATCGCTAGCGCGATCGGGGCCCTTCCCGTTGGCCCTGTCTCTCCCGGGGGGCCGAGCCCCCCGGACCCCCCACGGTGCCTTCGCTCGCCTTCCAGCGTGGTTTTTTTGGGAGGCTGTGGTGGGGAATGTCACCCGTTTGGCTCTGCGTGGTGTTCGCTTATGGCGGACTTTCGGGTGTATCAGGCTGGGTTCAGGGTGATCGACAGGCGCATCTGCAGTGCTGTCGCGATGCGTTCGAGCACTGGCAGGGTTGGGGGTTCTTGAGCTACTCCGCCACCGGACGTCACCCGTCGGCGCGCGCGGGTGACGCCCGGATGGTGGTCAGGCGAGGTGCGAAGCGATCCAGTCCGCGATGACGTCCACGCGGGAGGTCGTCTCGAGCTGGTTGTGCGGGCAGTCCGGCCCGGTCGACTCGACGGAGACGAGCTGCCCGCCGGAGCCGCCCGCGACGAAGTAGGGCGCCCCCGAGTCGTACGTGCAGGCGCTGGTCGTCGACGTCGGTGCGACGCCCCGCACGCCGAGCGTCGAGGCGGCGACCTGGCCGACCTTCACGGTGCCCTGCTGCAGCTTCTTCGACGGCGTCGGGTTCGTCGCCGTGAGGCTGCCCCAGCCGGCGAGGGTCAGCAGCTGGCCCACCGACGGCGTGACCCGGTTGATCGTCAGCGGCGTGATGCCGGTGACGTCGGCGTCGAGGGTCGCGATCGCGATGTCGTTGGCGCTCGCCTGGTACACGGTGACGACGTTGCGCGTGACGCCCAGCGTGCTCTGGTTGACGGTGCCGAGCAGCACGGAGGTCGGGTACGGGACCGGCCCGGAGACCCGGTTGCGGTTGGCGTCGTGGAAGCAGTGGCCGGCGGTGATGATCCACTTCGCCGCGATCAACGCGCCGGAGCAGGCGCTGTTGTACTTCGTGCCGTCCGGCTTCGGGATGTTGGTCATGGTGAGCTTCGCGGCGAACTTGAACTGGCCCGCCGGGACATCGGAGCCGTTGGCCACGGCCGAGGCCGGCGCCGCGGTGGCGAGCCCCGCGGTCAGGGTCAAAAGGGCAGCGGAAAGCACAGCGCGAACGCGCATCGGTGGATCCCCCTTGTCACGCACCGGCGATCCAGCGCCGGTGATCGCCATCGAGCGTAGCGACGGCGGCCGGGGGCGGAAATGCTCTGCTCGGGGTAAGAAAACGGCCCCGGCGAAGCTCGCCGGGGCCGTTTTGCCGGGAATCAGCCGAGATGCGAAGCGATCCAGTGTCGGGGAAGTCAGTTCACGCCGACCAGGTCGACGACGAAGACGAGGGTTTCGCCGGGCTTGATGACGCCGCCGGCGCCGCGGTCGCCATAGGCGAGGTGCGGCGGGATGACGAGCTTGCGGCGGCCGCCGATCTTCATCCCCGCGACGCCCTGGTCCCAGCCGGAGATGACCTGGCCGGCGCCGAGGCCGAAGCGCAGCGGCTCGCCGCGGTTCCAGGACGCGTCGAACTCTTCACCGGTCGAGTGCGAGACGCCGACGTAGTGCACGGTGACCGACTTGCCGGCAGTGGCCTCCGCGCCGTCACCGACGGTGATGTCGGTGATCTCGAGTTCGGCCGGCGGGGGTCCGTCCGGGCGGTCGATGAGGGGCTTTTCCAAGGTCATGGGCCTCACCGTACCGATGCGTTACGGGCTGCGCCGATCGGCCTACGCCCAAGGATGGAAAAACGCGAAAAGTCTTCACACTTCGCCTACTGGTGGGTAGCGTGCGCTTCGTCACTCTATGGATGGAGGGGAGCCCGGTATGCAACGAGGCATCCGCACCCTGACCTTTACGGCACTGGCGGCCCTCGTGGCCGGGCTCACCCAGGTCGCCGTCACCGCACCGGCCGCCGAGGCGGCGGTGTCACCCGACGACTACTGCGGCGGGCAGTGCAACGACATCCTCCCGCCCGGCGAGAACGGCAGCGCCACCCTCGCGGAGATCCTGGCGCACAAGCTGCTCGGCACCCGGCCCGCGCACGCCGCGGACCAGCTGGGGAAGTACGCCTCGCTGCCGAACGGCTACAAGACGCTGACCACCGGCGCGATCAGCCAGTACTTCAACGACTCTTCGTTCGGCGTCCCCGCCGACCAGGTGGCGAGCACGACGAAGCCGCGGGCCGACGTGACGATCGTGCGGGACAAGGCACTCGGCGTCCCGCACATCACCGGGACCACCCGCGCCGGCACCGAGTTCGGCGCCGGGTACGCCGCCGCGCAGGACCGCCTGTGGCTGATGGACGTCCTCCGGCACGCCGCCCGCGGGCAGCTCACGCCGTTCGCCGGTGGGGCCGAATCGAACCGCGAACTCGAGCAGCAGTTCTTCTCGAACGCGCCGTACACCGAGGCCGAGCTGCAGCAGCAGATCGACCGCGCCGCCGCCAGTGGTCCCCGCGGCGCGCAGGGGCTGGCCGACGCGCAGGCCTACGTCGAGGGCATCAACAAGTACATCAGTGAGTCCTACAGCGGCCGGTACTTCCCCGGCGAGTACGTCCTGACCGGGCACATCGACTCGATCACCAACGCGGGTTCGATCGCCCCGTTCAAGCTGACCGACCTCGTCGCGCTCGCTTCGCTGGTCGGCGCCGAGTTCGGCGCGGGCGGCGGCGGCGAGGTGCAGAACGCCATCGCGAAGCTCGCGATGCAGGAGAAGTACGGCGTCGTGCAGGGCGAGAAGGTGTGGCAGAGCCTGCGCGCGGAGGACGACCCCGAAGCCGTCAAGACGCTGCACGACGGCCAGACCTTCCCGTACGGCAAGACGCCGGCCAACGCCGTCGGGCAGGCCATGCCGGACAAGAACTCGGTGGCCCCGCAGCCGGTGGTGTTCGACAAGACCGGCTCGGCGTCCACCGCGACGCCGTCCACCGTGGACGTCGCCGCGCCCGCCGAGCAGGAGCCGGCCCGCGGGATGTTCGAAAACGGCGTGCTGCCGGGGAACATGCTGAGCGAGAAGCACGGCATGTCCAACGCGCTGCTCGTCTCCGGCGCCAAGACCGCCAGCGGCCACCCGGTCGCGGTGTTCGGCCCGCAGACCGGCTACTTCGCCCCGCAGCTGCTGATGTTGCAGGAGCTGCAGGGTCCGGGCATCAGCGCCCGTGGTGCGGCGTTCGCGGGCCTGAGCCTGTACGTGCTCCTCGGCCGCGGCCAGGACTACTCGTGGAGCGCGACGACGTCCGCGCAGGACATCATCGACACCTACGCGCTGCAGCTCTGCGACCCGAGCGGCAAGGCGCCGACGAAGGACTCGAACTACTACACCTACCAGGGCCAGTGCCTGCCGATGGACACCGTCGAGGTCAAGAACGCCTGGAAGCCGACCGTGGCCGACGGCACCGCGGCGGGTTCGTACACACTGCGGAGTTACCGGACCAAGTACGGGCCGGTGGTCAGCAGGGCGACCGTCGGCGGCAAGCCGGTGGCGTACACGGCGTTGCGCTCGTCCTACTTCCACGAGGTCGACTCGCTGATCGGTTTCCAGGAGCTGAACGACCCGACCTTCGTCCGCTCGGCGCAGGACTTCCAGAAGGCCGCGCAGGACATCAACTACACGTTCAACTGGTTCTACGCCGATTCCAAGGACATCGCCTACTACAACTCGGGCGCCAACCCGGTCCGGCAGTCCAATGTGGACCCGAACATGCCGGTGTGGGGCGACCAGGGCCACGACTGGGCCGGCTGGAACCCGGCGGGCAACCTGGCGAACTACACGCCGCCGTCGCAGCACCCGCAGTCGATCAACCAGGACTACTACGTCAGCTGGAACAACGCGCAGGCAGCAGGCTACGCCGCGGCCGGGCCGGACAAGTCCGCCGTGCACCGCGTCGACCTGCTCGACTCGCGCGTGAAGAAGCTGATCTCCAGCGGCACCAAGGTCACCCGGGTCAACCTGACCCAGGCGATGGCGGAGGCGGCCCTCGCCGACCTGCGTGCCGAGCGCGTGCTGCCGCTGCTGCTGCAGGTGCTCGACAAGGCGCCGGTCACCGGTGCGGCGGCGGACGCCGTGGCGAAGCTCAAGACGTGGCTCTCCCACGGGCAGCTGCGCACGGAGACTTCGGCGGGCAGCAAGACCTACGCCGACGCCGACGCGATCCGGGTCTTCGACGCCTGGTGGCCGCTGCTCGTCCAGGCCGAGTTCAAGCCGGGCATGGGCGACAACGCCTACACCGCGATGACGGACGTGCTGGGCATCAACGAAAGCCCGTCCGGGTGGCAGAACGGCAACGGCAAGCACACCGGCCAGCCGCACAAGGGCTCGTCGTTCCAGTACGGCTGGTGGGGCTACGTCAGCAAGGACATCCGGCAGGTGCTCGGCCAGCCGGTGGCCGGCCCGCTCGGGCAGACGTTCTGCGGCAACGGCGACGTCATCGCGTGCCGCCAGGCGCTCGTCGACTCGCTGACCACCGCGGCCGGCCAGGCCGCGAGCACCGTCTACCCCGGTGACACGAGCTGCTCGGCGGGCGACCAGTGGTGCGCCGACACGATCGTCCACAACCCGCTCGGCGGCATCACGCAGGACAAGATCAGCTGGCAGAACCGCCCGACGTTCCAGCAGGTCGTCGAGTACGCCGCGCACCGCGGCGACAACATCGCGAACCTGTCGGCGGCGAAGACGGTCAGCGCCACGAGCGCCGAGACCGGCTTCTACAACTCGCCGGCGTCGAACGCGATCGACGGGAACCCCTCGACCCGGTGGGCCAGCGACTGGAGCGACGACCAGGCGATCACCGTCGACCTCGGCTCGGCCCAGCAGGTCTCGCGGGTGATGCTCAGCTGGGAGGCGGCGTACGGCAAGGGCTACAAGATCCAGACCTCGCCGGACGGCGTCCGCTGGACGGACGCGGCCGTGGTGACCGACGGCGACGGCGGCCAGGACAACGTCCCGTTCGCCACGACGACGGCCAGGTTCGTGAAGCTGCAGGGCGTCCAGCGCGGCACGAAGCACGGCTATTCGCTCTACGAGTTCGAGGTCTACGCCCACTGAAGACCAGGCCGGCCCCGCCCGCGGACGCGCGGGCGGGCCGGCCGTCTTCGTCACAGTGACCGGGGCATGACCTGTGGTTACCGTGGGCGGATGGACGACTGGACGCCCCGCACCAAGGCCATCGTGGCCGGCCGGCCGCACGGTCCGGGCGAGCCGCTGAACACCCCGCTCGTCGCCGCCAGCACCTTCGAGGCCGGCGGCGATTTCACGTACGCGCGCAGCGAGGGCACCCCGACGTGGGTCGCGCTCGAAGAAGCCGTCGGCGCGTTGGAAGGCGGCCACGCGACGGCGTTCGCGTCCGGCGTCGCGACGTTGTCCGCGGTGCTGGACCTGCTGCCGGTCGGGTCGCGGGTCGCCGTGCCGACGTTCAGCTACGCCGTGACGCGCGGGGTGCTCGCCCACGCGCGGAAGCTCGGCAAGCTCGCCGTCACCGAGCTCGAACCCGCCGACACCGCCGCCTGGGTCGCCGAGGCCGCGACGTCCGACCTGGTCTGGCTGGAGTCGCCGACCAACCCGACCCTCGACCTGATGGACATCGAGACCATCGCCGCCGCCGCGCGCGGCCGCGTCGTCGTCGACAACACCTTCGCGACGCCGTTGCGGCAGCGACCGCTGGAGCTCGGCGCCGACGTCGTCGTGCACAGCGCGACCAAGCTGATCGGCGGCCACAGCGACCTGCTGCTGGGCGTCACCGTCGCCGCGGACCCGGCCGTCGCGGCCGAGCTGCGCGGCGCGCGGACGCGGATCGGGTCGACGCCGGGCGCGCTGGAGGCGTGGCTCGCCCTGCGCGGGCTGCGGACCATGCCGGTCCGGCTCGCCGAGCAGTCTCGCACCGCCGCGCTGCTGGCCGAGCGGCTCGCCGGGCACCCCGCGGTGCGGCGGGTGCGCTACCCGGGCTTCGGGATGATGGTCGCGTTCGAACTGGCCGACGCCGAAACGGCGGACCGGTTCTGCGCGTCGGTCCGGCTGATCCGGGCGGCGACGAGCCTCGGCGGCGTCGAAAGCCTGGTCGAGCGGCGGGCGTGGCTCGCGGGCGAGGAGCGGGTCCCGCCCGGGCTGATCCGGTTCAGCGTCGGGCTCGAAGACCCGGACGACCTCTGGCGCGACCTGACGTTCGCCCTCTCGGGGTAACGCGAACGGGTGAAACCCCGATAGTCGCGACGTCGTGGATCAACGCCGTAGGGAGTCACCGTGGGCAGAACGCTGAGCCGGGTCGCCGGGGTTGTCTTCGCCGGGGCCTTGGCCACCTTCGCCGCTGCGCCCGCCGCGCTGGCGCAGGACGAAACCAGCACGTCGCCCACGGGAACCAGCACGTCGACGTCGGAACCGACGACCACGACAGCACCGACGACAGTGACGACAACGGAGCCTACGGCCCCGTCCACTCCGGTCACGACCCCGGGAACCACGGCGGCGTCGACGACCGAAGCCCTGAAGACCGCGGCGCCGGAAACCACGACCACGACGCCGACCTCGGCCGCGAGCGAGCCGCTGAAGGACGCCTACCAAGACAACGCCGGCGCCGGCTTCATCGGCCTCGGCGGCGAAGGTGTGCTGGTCATCGCCTGCGCGTCCGGGGCGCCCGGCGACGTGGCAACCCAGTACCTGAGCGTCACCGGTGGCCCGGACCAGGACGAAGCCGACGGCCGCTACTGGAACTACTCGGTGCGCGTCGTCGACGCCCCGGCCGGCACGACCACCGCGAAGTTCAGCTGGACCTGCGGCGAGCGGGAGGGCAACGGCGTCGTCGAGTTCGAGCAGGAGGAGCCGCCGTCGACCACCACGTCCAGTGCGGCGCCGTCGAGCACCGCGCCGATCACCACCGCGCCGATCACCACGGCGACCCCGGCGGCGGCCGGGAACAGCGCGCCGAAGGCCCAGGTCAAGGTCGCGCCCAAGGGCGGGGTCGAGACGGGCTTCGGCGGCACGGCCTGGTGACGGCCCGCCGAGCGGGCGCGGCCGTCGCCGCGCTCGTCTTCGCACTGGCCGGCTGCACCACCGCGAAGCCGCCCGAAGCCGCCGCACCCGTTCCTTCGTCCGTCCCGGTCACCAAGCCGTTCAAGGGACTCCGGCCGACGTCGGTGAAGATCCCCAAGATCGGGGCGGAGTCCAGCCTCCTGGCCGTGGCGGTCAAGACCGACGGCTCGATCTCCGTCCCGTCGGTGCACACGCCGATGCAGGCGGCCTGGTACAAGCTCTCGCCGGTGCCCGGCGACGTCGGCCCGGCGATCGTGCTCGGCCACGTCGACGGCGACCAGAAGCCGGGCATCTTTTCCAAGCTCAAGGACCTGGCGCCCGGCGACGAGGTGGACATCGACCGCAGCGACGGGCAGCACCTGAAGTTCGTCGTCGACCGCGTCACCCAGGTTCCGAAGGACACGTTCCCGCGCGACGCCGTCTACGGCAACAGCGACAAGCCCGAGCTGCGGCTGATCACCTGCGGCGGCGCGTTCGACCACGCCGAGCACAGCTACCGGGACAACATCGTCGTCTACGCGAACCTAGCCGACGCCTGAGCCGGGGTACGGGAACTCCGGCTTCACCACGGTTTCCGGGCACACCCAGCGTCGCATGCCCGCGTCGCAGACCGCGTAACCCCAGTTGATCAGCTGGTCCTGCGTCGTCTCGGACATCCTGGTCAGCCGGGTCTTCGTCTCGGCGAGCCGCCTGGTCTGCTCGACGGGGGCGGGCAGGGCGTCCGGCAGCTCGAAGTTCTCGATGTTGCTGTAGGTCGCCCAGTACGTGCCCGCGTACGTCTTGTCCTCGTAGCACTTCAGCAGCGAACCGGTGCGCAGTTCGCGGACCTGGTTGTCCATCACGGTCAGCACGCGCAGCAGCTGCATCGGCCAGTTGTGCTTCGGGTGCTCCTCGTGCCTCATCTTCTTGCCGGCGTCGCTGACCAGGACGGTCGCGCGCTGGTTCTCGATCGGGTCGAGGCCGAGGTTGTCGTACACCCCGGCGTCGCTGAGCACGATCTTGCGGCTGGCCCGGTGCGGGTCCGGGATGACGACCGGCGAAAGCATCGGCGGGAACGCCGACGACGCGGCCACCGCCGTGGCCAGCGGAATCCGGCCGTGCGGGCCGTGCTGGCGGAAGAACCACCACAGCGAGCCGTCCTGCAGGTTGGTGGCGGTGAACACGAACTGCGGCCCGGCCGGGTCGAGGTCTTCGAGGCAGCAGTCGCCGAAGAGGCGCTTGGCGTAGACGCGCGCGAGTTCCTCGCCCGCGCTGCGCCAGGGGAGGAACATCGCCTTGAGCGTCACGGGGACGTCGACGTTCGTGCGGGCCAGTTTCCGCAGCGGCCGCACGACCTCCTTGCCGAAGTTCTCCGCGACGCCGTCGTCGCCGAACCACAGCTTGTGCCACGCGTGCGCCAGCACGCCCGCCGCGATCGAACCGCCGGAGACACTGGAGACGGTGGTCAGCTTCGGCAGCCAGCCGAGTTCGTTGAGCCGCCAGAGCGCACCGGCGTGGAAGAGCATCGCGCGGTAGCCGCCGCCGGAGAGCGCGAGGCCGACGCCGTCTCGTTTCGCCGCATCCACCCGGCCGAGTCTAGAGCCGCAGCAACGGCGTGAGCAGTGGCCGTTGCTCGGCGGGCACGTATTCGGCGTAGTTGTCGTACAACGCCTGTTTGGCCAGGTGGGCCGCGCCGGCACCGTCGGCCGACCGGATCGCGTCGAGCACTTCGGCGTGGTGCGCGAGCCAGGTGCGCATCAGCGACGTCCGGTTGCTGGCGTGCTCGAGCTTGTCCTCGATCAGTTCCAGCACGACCCCGCGCACGACTTCTTCGCTGACCACCAGCAGGGGATTGCGCGAGATGCGCGCGATCACCTCGTGGAAGGCGACGTCTGCGCGGCTGAACTCGGCGTAGCCGTGCGAAACGCCTTCGCGCATGGCCTCCCACGCCTCGCCGAGGCCGGTCAGGTCGTCGTCGGTGCGGAGGTCGGCGGCGAGCAGGTGCGCCGAGCCGTCGAGGATCATCCGGAACTGCAGCAGTTCGGCGAGCCCGACGTGGTCGGCCCGCGCGAGCCGGTGCATGGACCGGTGCAGGGCGACGGGCGACGCGGCCAGCACCTCGGGGCCGCGCGGGTCGCCGGGTCGCGAGCGGATCATCTCGGCCGCCTGCAGCACGCGCAGGGCTTCCCGGATCGTCGAGCGGCCGACGCCGAACTGCGTCATCAGTTCGCGTTCACTGGGCAGCCGCTCGCCGGGCTTGAGCTCGCCGCTGATCACGGCCTGCTCGATCTGCTCGACGACCCGCTCGTACGCGCGGACCGGAGCCACCGGTTCGAACCGCATCCCTTGACCTCGACGTCCGTCGCGTGCAGGCTACTGGTCAGACCAGTGTACCGACCTGGAGGACGAATGAAAGCCCGGCTTCACGTGGTGGCGGCGGCGCTGCTGCTCGTGGCAGCCGGCTGCTCGGCCGGCTCGTCGGCGAGCGTTTCCGCTGGTCCGGACACCCTTTCCGTCGGCTTCACGGCCGAGCCGGCGAACTTCGACTTCACCCGCACCGACGGGGCCGCGATCCCGCAGGCCTTGCTGTACAACGTCTACGAAGGTCTGGTGAAGCTCGACTCGCAGGGCCGGGTCGTGCCGTTGCTCGCGCGGTCGTGGACGATCAGCCCGGACCGGCGCACCTACGACTTCCAGCTGCGGCAGGGCGTCAAGTTCAGCAACGGCGCGCCGTTCACCGCCGAGGACGTCAAGTTCTCGCTGCTGCGCGTCAAGACCGACTGGACGATTTCGATCAAGTCCACAATGGACGTCGTCGACCACGTCGACGTCGTGGCGCCGGACCACGCGCGGGTCGTGCTGGCGAAGCCGTCCAACGGCTGGCTGTTCAGTCTGACCAGCCGCCTGGGCGCGATGTTCAGCCCCACCGGCGTCGCCGACCTGGCGAACAAGCCGGTCGGCACCGGGCCATACGTCGTGGCGGCGCGCAAGCGCGGCGACTCCGTCGTGCTGAAGGCGAATCCCGCGTACTGGGGCCGGAAACCGGCATACACCACGGTGGTCCTCAAGTACATCAAGGACCCGACCGCGTTGAACAACGCGCTCTACAGCAACGGCATCGACGTCATCTCGGCGATCACCGCACCCGACTCGATCCCGCAGTTCCAGGCCGACGACCGGTTCCAGGTCGTCCAGGGCACCTCGAACAGCGAGGTCACGCTGGCGTTCAACAACCGGCGCGCGCCGCTGACCGACGTCCGCGTGCGCCAGGCGCTGACCTACGCGATCGACCGGCAGGCGTTGCTCGACACGGCGTGGGCCGGCCGCGGCACGCTGATCGGCAGCATGGTCCCGCCCACCGACCCCTGGTACGAGGACCTGGCCAAGGTCTATCCGTTCGATCCCGCGAAGGCGAAGGCGCTGCTGACCGAGGCCGGCGCGACGAACCTGAACCTGCGGATGCGGATCCCGAACCTGCCGTACGCGGTGTCGGCCGCGCAGGTCGTCCAGTCGCAGCTCGCCGACGTCGGCGTGCGGGCGACGATCGAACCCCTCGACTTCCCGGCGGTGTGGCTCAAGCAGGTGTTCACCGACCACGACTACGACCTGTCGATCATCCAGCACGTCGAAGCCCGCGACATCACGACGTTCGGCAAGCCGAAGTACTACTGGGGCTACGACGACAAGCGCGTCCAGCAGCTGCTCGCCGAGGCCGACAGCGGGACGCCGGAGCAGCAGGTCGCGGCGATGAAGCAGGTGGCGCGGCAGCTCAACACCGCCGCCGCCGCGGACTGGCTCTTCCTGTTCCCCAACGTGATCGTGGCGAAGGCCAAGGTCGGTGGGTTCGCGACGAACCAGGTCAGCGAGTCCTTCGACCTCACCGGGCTGGCGCCGCGATGACCGCCAGGGTGCTGCGCCGGGTGGCGATCTTCGTGGTCAGCGTGCTGGTCGCGTCGATCGTGGTGTTCCTGTTCATGGCCGTGCTGCCGGGCGATCCGGCGCAGGTCGCGCTCGGCGTCAACGCGACACCAGAGCTGCTCGCCAAGACCCGCGCGGAGTTCGGCATCGACCGGCCACTGGTCACGCAGTACTTCGACTGGATCTCCCACGTGCTGAGCGGTGACTTCGGCCGCTCGTACGTGACGCGGGAAGCGATCGGCCCGCAGCTGCTCGACCGCCTCGGCGTCACGCTGTGGCTGGTCGGCGCCGGGATGCTCGTGGCGCTCGTGATCGCCGTGCCGGCCGGGACGTTCGCCGCGGTGAAGCACCGGAAGGCGGCCGGCGCGGGCGTTTCGGGGCTGTCGCAGATCGGCGTCGCGATTCCCGCGTTCCTCGCCGGGATCATCCTGGTGCAGATCTTCGCCGTGCAGCTGCGCTGGCTGCCGTCGGGCGGGTGGACGCCGCCGAACCAGGACGCCGGCGAGTTCGTCCGCGGCCTGGTCCTGCCCGCGCTGTCGCTCGGGCTGGTGCAAGGCGCGGTGCTCACGCGCTACGTCCGGTCGGCGGTGCTCGACACGCTCGGCCAGGACTACCTGCGCACCGCGCGGTCGAAGGGGCTGCGGCCGGGGCAGGCTCTGGTGCGGCACGGCCTGCGCAACGCGTCCGTGCCCGTGGTCACCGTGCTCGGGCTGCAGCTGGCGACGCTGCTGATCGGCGCCGTCGTCGTCGAGCGCGTGTTCGTGCTGCCCGGCCTGGGCTCGATGCTGCTGGACGCCGTCGCCTCCCGCGACCTGCTGACCGTGCAGGGCATCGTGCTCGTGTTGGTGGTCGGCGTGCTGCTGGTCAACTTCGTCGTCGACGTCCTCTACACCGTGCTCGATCCGCGATTGCGAGGTTCGTGATGCGCAATCTCGTCATCGGCGGGGCGCTCGTCGGCCTGGTCGTGGTGGCCGCGCTGCTGTCGTTCGTGTGGACGCCGTTCGACCCGGTGAAGGTCGACGCGGCGCACCGGCTGCTCGGCTTCGGCGGCGCCAACCTCTTCGGCACGGACAAGTTCGGCCGGGACGTGCTCAGCCAGATCATGGTCGGCGCGCGGACCACGTTGTACGTCGGTGTCGTCGCGGTCGGCATCGCCGCGGTGATCGGCACGCCGCTGGGCGTCCTGGCCGGCATGTCGCCGCGGTGGCTCGGCGAGTTCGTCATGCGCGTCAACGACCTCGTGCTCGCGTTCCCCGCGCTGCTGCTGGCGATCATGTTCGGCGCGGTGTTCGGGGCGGACACGCTGACCGCGATGGTCGCGATCGGCATCGCGACGATCCCGTCGTTCGCGCGGATCGCCCGGTCCGGAACGCTGCAGGTGATGAGCACCGAGTTCGTGCTCGCCGCCCGGGCGGGCGGCCGGTCGCGGCTGACCATCGCCGTGCGGCACGTGCTGCCGAACATCTCCGGCCTGCTGATCGTGCAGGCGTCGGTGTCGTTCGCGATCGCCGTGCTCGCCGAGGCGGCGCTGTCCTTTCTCGGGTTCGGCACGCGGCCGCCGACGCCGTCGTGGGGCCGGATGCTGCAGGAGTCCCAGGAACTCCTGACCGTGCACCCGCGGCTGGCGCTCGTCCCGGGTATCGCGATCGCCGTCGCCGTGCTCGGGTTCAACCTCCTCGGCGACGGCCTGCGCGACCGCCTGGACCCCCGATTGGCGGCGAAGGTATGACGCTCTCGGTGCGCGGGCTCAGTGTGAACGAACTGGTTCGTGACGTGTCCTTCGAGATCGGCGCCGGCGAACGCGTCGGGCTGATCGGCGAGTCGGGTTCCGGCAAGTCGCTGACGGCGTTGGCGATCATGGGCCTGCTGCCGGAGGAACTCCGCGCGGCCGGCTCGGTCCGCCTCGACGACCGCGAGCTGCTGGGAATGTCCGAAAAGGACATGTCCGGGCTGCGCGGCGACGAGCTGGCGATGGTGTTCCAGGAGCCGATGACGGCGCTGAACCCGGCCATGCGGGTGGGTCGCCAGGTCACCGAGCCGGGACGGATCCACGGGCGTCGCCGGTCCGCCGAAGAACTGCTCGACGCGGTGGGCCTGCCGGGCACCGCCCGCGCGTACCCGCACCAGCTGTCCGGCGGGCAGCGGCAGCGGGTCGTCCTCGCGATGGCGCTGGCCAACCACCCGGCCCTGCTGATCTGCGACGAGCCGACGACCGCCCTCGACGTCACGGTGCAGGCCCAGATCCTTTCGCTGATCAGGACGTCGTTGCCCCCCGAGAGCGCGTTGCTGTTCATCACCCACGACCTCGCCGTCGTCGCTTCGGTGTGCGAGCGCGTGCTCGTGATGCTCGACGGCGAGATCGTCGAAGCGGGTTCGACGCGCGAAGTGCTTACGCAGCCGAAGCACGCGTACACGCGGAAGCTGCTGGACGCCTCGGACCTGGAGGCCCGGCGATGATCATCGAAGTCCGCGACCTGGAACGCCGCTACGCCCGCCGGGAGGTCCACGCCCTACGTGGCGTCAGCTTCGACGTCGAGGCGGGGCAGCGGTTCGGCATCGTCGGCGAGTCCGGCTCCGGCAAGTCGACGCTGGTCCGGCTGCTGGCCGCGCTCGACAAGCCGACCGCGGGCACCGTCTCGTTCCAGGGCCGCCGGATCGACGACCTCCCGGAACGCAAGCTCGGGTTCCTGCGGTCGGAGCTGCAGATCGTCTTCCAGGACCCGATGGGGTCGCTCGACCCCCGGATGCGCGTGCTCGACATCATTTCCGAGCCGCTGGGCCGCCGCGAGCCCGACCGCGTCGCCGAACTGCTCGCCGCCGTCGGCCTGCCCGAAGACGCGGCGGGGCGCTACCCGCACCAGTTCTCCGGCGGCCAGCGGCAGCGGATCTCGATCGCCCGCGCGCTCGCGCCGAACCCGAGCGTGCTGATCGCCGACGAGCCGGTCAGCGCGCTCGACGTCTCCGTGCGCGGCCAGATCCTCGACCTGCTCGCCTCGCTGGTGGAACAGTTCGCGCTGACGCTGATCTTCGTGTCACACGACCTCGGCGTGGTCCGGCACGTCTGCGACCGGGTCGCGGTGATGCGCCGCGGCGAGATCGTCGAGCTCGGCGACGTCGGGCAGGTCTACGACGCGCCGCGGCACGAGTACACGCGGGAACTCCTCAAAGCCGCGCCGAACCTGCGCGCGGAACTGGCCCGGTTGAGCGGAGGTGGAGACGGAGATGACTGACTATCCGGATGGCCTGCCGGTCGGCGCGGGCTGGGTGTCCACTGTGGATACCTCGGAAATCGTTTTCCCCTACGACGGGAGCGTGGTCGGCCGCGCCCCGGTCGGCACGCCGGAGCTGGCTACCCGCGCTGTCGACGAGGCTGTCGCGGTTGCGCGCGAAGCGGCTTCGCTGCCTTCGCGGACTCGCCGTGCGCTGCTCAACGACGTTGCTTCGGCGTTGCGAGAACGGCGGGAGGAGTTCGAGAACCTCCTGGTGCTGGAGACGGGCAAGCCGCTGGTCGACTGCCGCGTCGAGGTCGCCCGCACGATCGTCACCTGGGAAGCCGCCGCCGAAGAGGTGTCGCGGCTGCACGGCGAGACCGTGCCGCTCGACCTGCTGCCCTCGGGTGACGGCCTGGTCGGGTTCTGGAAGCGGAAGCCCATCGGCGTCGTCGTCGGCATCGCGGGCTTCAACTACCCGCTGCTGCTCGCGTCGCACAAGATCGCGCCCGCGATCGCGGCGGGCTGCCCGGTGATCGTCAAGCCGGCGCCGCAGACGCCGCTGGCCACGCTGTGGCTGGTCCACCTGGTCCGGTCGGTCGCGCCTCTCACCGCCATGGTCCAGCTGGTCACCGGCGACGCCGCCGTGGGTGCGGCGCTGACGACCGACCGCCGGATCGGCGCGGTCTCGTTCACCGGCTCGGCCGCGGTCGGGCACCGCATCGCCCGCGACGCGGCCCCCACGAAAACCCTGCTGGAGCTGGGCTCGAACGCGGCGCTCGTCGTCGCGGACGACGCCGATCTGGACGCGGCGGCGGACGCCGTGCTGCGCGGCGGGTTCTACGCGTCCGGCCAAGCCTGCATCTCGGTGCAGCGCGTCCTGGTCGTCTCGTCGGTGGCCGCGGAGTTCACCGAACGCGTGCTGGCCCGCCTCGACGAGGTCGTCACCGGCGATCCGCGCGATGAGAAGACGCGGGTGTCGGCGCTGATCGACCCGGGCTCCACCGCGCGTGTCTCGGCCTGGGTCGAAAAAGCGGTCGCGGCGGGAGCCCGGCAGGTCGGCGGCGGCGTCGACGGCACGGTGGTGCGGCCGACGGTCCTGCTCGACGTCCCCGACGGCGTCGAATGCTGGGACGAGGAGGTGTTCGGCCCGGTCGTCTGCCTGCGCACCGTGTCCGACGTGGACGAAGCCTTCGCCGCGGTGAACGCGTCCCGCTACGGCCTGCACGCCAGCGTCTACAGCCGGTCCCTCAACACGGCGTTCCGCGCGCTCGACGAACTGGACGTCGGTGGCGTCGTGGTCAACGAAGTCCCCGGCTTCCGCTCGGACACCATGCCCTACGGCGGCGTGAAGGACTCCGGCATCGGCCGCGAAGGACCGCGCTTCGCCGTCGAAGAGCTGACCGTGACGAGGATGGCGGTGCTGCGTCCGTGAACTACGAGAACCTGTTCCGGCTGGACGGACGGCGAGCGGTCGTGCTCGGCGCGGGCGGCATCGGCCGCGAAGCAGCCCGGGCACTGGCCGCACACGGCGCTTCCGTCGTCTGCGCCGACCGGGACGTCGAGGCGGCGCGCGAGGCCGGCGTCGGCGAGGCGTACGAAATCGACCTGCTCGAGCCCGGGGCGATCGACCGCGCCGCGAGCGACCTCGGCCCGCTCGACATCGTGGTGCTGACCGCCGCGACCAACGTCCGCAAACGGTTGCTGGACTACACGCGGGAGGAGTTCGACCGCGTCATCGCCCTGAACCTCGGCGTGGCGTTCGAGGTCGTCCGCGTGTTCGGCGCCGACATGGTCGCGCGTGGCCGCGGCAGCATCATCGGCTTCTCGTCGATCCGGGGCACGACCGTCGAGCCCGGCCAGGGGCCGTACGCGGCGACGAAAGCCGGTCTGGTCCAGCTGTTCCGGACGGCGGCGGCGGAGTTCGGGCCGTCCGGCGTCCGGGTCAACGCGATCGCCCCCGGCGTCGTCGAGACGCCGCTGACCGCGCCGATCAAGGCGAACCCGGAGTGGTACGCCGCGTACGCGACGAAGAGCGCGTTGGGCCGCTGGGCGCGTCCGGACGAGCTGGCCGGCGCTGTCGTGTACCTCGCTTCGGACGCTTCGTCGTTCGTGACCGGCTCAGTGCTGGCGGTCGATGGCGGCTGGACCGCCGTCGACGGCCGCTTCGAGCCGCCGACGTCGTAAGGAGGGTTCATGACCGAGTTGCCTGACCTGACCGCCGTCGAACTCGTCGCGCAGTACCGCGCGAAGACGCTCTCGCCGGTCGAGGTCACCGAAGCCGTTCTCACTCGCATCGAGGCGCGAGAGCCGGAGTTGCACGCGTTGTACGCGTACGACCCCTCAGGTGCGCGAGAGGATGCGAAGGCGGCTGAAGCGCGTTGGCATGCCGGTGAGCCGCTCGGCCCGATCGACGGCGTCCCGCTGACGCTCAAGGAGAACATCGCCACTCGTGGCACGCCGGTGCCGCTGGGCACGGCCGCGACCGCGCTCGTCCCGGCCGCCGAGGACGCACCGGCGGCCGCGCGGGTCCGCGAGTCCGGCGGCGTCCTGCTGGCCAAGACGACCATGCCGGACTACGGGATGCTGACGTCCGGGCTGTCCAGCTTCCACGCCACGGCGCGGAACCCCTGGCAGCCGTCGGCGACACCGGGTGGGTCGAGCGCGGGCGCCGGCGCCGCGGCCGCCGCGGGCTACGGCCCGCTGCACGTCGGCACCGACATCGGCGGCTCGATCCGGCTGCCCGCGGGCTGGTGCGGCCTGGTCGGGTTGAAGCCGAGCTTCGGCCGGGTGCCGGTCGACCCGCCGTTCCTCGGCCGCGTCGCCGGCCCGATGACCCGCACCGTCGCCGACACGGCGTTGCTGATGAGCGTGCTGTCCGCACCCGACGCCCGTGACCACCTGAGCCTGCCGCCGGCCGACCTGCTGTGGTCTTCGCTCGAGCTTTCGTTGACGGGGTTGCGCGTCGGCCTGCACCTCGACTCCGGTCCCGGCCTCCCGGTGGACCCGGTGACGCTCGACGCCGTCGCCGCGGCGGCCCGCGTTTTCGAGGCCGCGGGCGCGGTCGTCGAGCCGGTCGGGCCGTTCCTCACCCGCGGCATGCTCGACGGCCTGGACACCTTCTGGCGCACCCGGGCCTGGGCGGACCTGGCGGCGCTGCCGGCGGAGCGGCGCGCGAAGGTCCTGCCGTACATCGCGGACTGGGCGGCGGGCGGCGCGGACATGTCCGGTGTGGACGTCTACCGCGGCTTCGCCCGGATCGACGAAATCAGCGTCGCGGCCCTGCGCGCGACTTCGGGATTCGACGTCGTGCTGTCGCCGACGTGCCCGGTCTCCGCCCCGCCCGCGGAGTGGGCGTCCCCGACGAACGACCCGGCCCGGCCGTTCGAGCACATCGCGTTCACGGTGCCGTACAACATGTCCGGCCAGCCCGCGGTGTCGCTGAACTGCGGTTACACCGACGACGGCCGTCCGATCGGCCTCCAGATCTCCGGCCGCCGCTTCGACGACGTCGGCGTCCTGCGGGCAGCCGCGGCGTACGAACGCCTTCGCCCGCCACAGCGTCCCTGGCCGGTGGGCTGAAAAAGCGGGAAGGAGTTCCGGGCCCGCGGCGAAGTGGTGGTGAAGCTGTCGCCGACGGGAAAGGAACTCCATGACAGAGGCAGCCCCATGACGGCGGCCCCGGCGCTCGGCACCGAGTCGTTCACCGAGGTGCACGACCGCCACTTCGCGGCGATCTACCGGTACGTCGCCGGCCGGCTCGGCGCCCAGGCCGCGGAGGACGTCGCCGCCGAGACGTTCCTGGTCGCCTTCGACCGCCGGAAAACGTTCGACGCCACTCGCGGCGACCCGCGGGCCTGGTTGTTCGGCATCGCGACGAACCTCGTGTCGCGGCACCGCCGCAAGGAAGCCCGCCACTACCGCGCGCTCTCGCGGCTGGAAACGCCCAGGCCCGCCGAAGGCCACGAAAACCGCGTCGTCATGGCCGGGCACGTGGGAAAAGCGTTGTCGCGGCTGTCCGCCGGAGAACGCGACGTCCTGCTGCTGGTGGCCCTCGCCGACCTCGGTTACTCGGAAGTCGGCGAGGCACTCGGCATCTCCCCGGGCACGGTGGGCTCCCGGCTCACGCGCGCCCGCAAGAAGCTCGCCCCCGTTCTCGCCCAGGAGGCCTCCGATGAATGACCTGCAGACGGTGCGCGCGGCGCTGCTCCCGGACGAGCCCGCCCAGGACGTCGTCGACCGCAGCCGGCACCGGCTGCAGAACCGCATGCTCGGTGCGCGACGGAGGCGGGTGCGCCCACTGGCGATCGGTGCGGGCCTCGTCGCCGCGGCGGCCGCGGCCGCCGTCGTGGTGGCGACCTTGCCGGAAACCCCGGCCCCCGCGCCGCCTCCCCAAGCGGTGGTGCCCGTCGACCCCGGACGGCAGATCTTGCTGGCGGCGGCCACGGTCGCCGAACGCGCCCAGGTCGGCACCGGCAAGTACTGGCACACGACGACGAAGGTGGGCAAGGAGTCCTGGGAGTACTGGACCACCACCGACGGGCAGGAGTGGTACCGCACCTCGAGGACCCACGGCAAGGCCGTCCTGGCGAGCCGGCCCAGGCCCATCCGGCTGAACGGCGACGACGACGTCACGCTCAGCCGGATCCTGACGCTGCCCGCGGATCCGGCGGCCCTGCGCGATTGGCTCGCGGAGGGGCTGACGCGGCACGGGACCGTCGCGAACCAGCTGGACACGGCGGTGCTCCAGTCGCTGATCGACCTGGTCTCCACCGTGCCTTCGCCCCCGGCGGTCCGGGCGGCGGCGTTCCGCGCGATCGCCGCGTACCCGGACGTGAGCGCGTCGCCGGACGGCAAGGGCGTGCGCCTGCCAGGCGGTGGCCGCCTCGTCGTCGACCCGGCGACCGGCCAGGTGGACGGGTCGTCGGTGTTCCTGGGCCCGGACGGCAAGCCGGCCCACGACGCGAACGGTGACACGTACGCGGTCAGTGGCGAGTGGACGGACGACCTGCCGAAGTGAGCGTGGCCGAGGTCGTCAGCTCTTGACGGCCTCGGCCAGCGCCAGCACCCGCCGCGCGTTGTCGACGTGGAGGTTCTCGATCATCCGGCCGTCCACAGTGACCACTCCGCGGCCGGCTGCCGTGGCCTCTTCGAAAGCCTCGATGATCCGGCGCGACCGGTCGATCTCCTCCTCGGACGGCGCGAAGATCCGGTTGCACGGCTCCACCTGCGCCGGGTGGATGAGCGTCTTGCCGTCGAAGCCGTACTGGCGGCCCTGCTTGCACTCTTCTTCGAACCCGGCAAGGTCCTTCACGTCGTTGTATACGCCGTCGAGGATCGCCTTGCCGGTCGCGCGCGCGGCCAGCAGACACAGCGAAAGCCCGCCGAGCAGCGGGCCGCGGCCGGGCACGAACTCCGCGTGCAGCTCCTTGGCCAGGTCGTTCGTGCCCATCACCAGCACGGTCAGCCGCTCCGACGCCGCCGCGATCTCCTCGGCGTGCAGCATCGCGACCGGCGTCTCGACCATCGCCCAGATCTTCGTGTGCTCCGGCGCTCCGCCCAGCTCCAGCGCGCGCTCGATGTTGTGCACCTCGGCCGCCGAGTTCACCTTCGGCACGACCACCGCGGCCGGCCCGGCCGAAGCGGCCGCGCGCAGGTCGGCGTCGTGCCATTCGGTGTCGAGGCCGTTGACCCGGATGGTCACTTCCCGCGAGCCGTAGTCGCTCGAAGCAGCGGCCGCGCAGACCCGTTCGCGCGCGGCTTCCTTCGCGTCCGGCGCGACGGCGTCCTCGAGGTCGAGGATCAGCGCGTCCGCCGGGATCGTCTTGGCCTTCTCCAGTGCGCGTTCGTTGGCGCCCGGCATGTAGAGGACGGAACGTCGAGGCGTGGTCATCCGAGAGTCTCCTTGGTGGCCGCGTCGTAGGCGGCCGCGAGTTCGGGGTCGTCCGCCGCGAGGGCGTCGGCCAGTTCGGCGACCACGCGGCACTGCTTCACCGACGCGTCGTCCTGCATCTTCCCGTCGATCATCACCGCGCCGGTGCCGTCGCCCATCTCGGCGATCACCCGGCGCGCCCAGGCCACATCGGACGGTGAAGGCGAGAACACCTTCTTCGCGATGTCGATCTGCACCGGGTGCAGGCTCCACGCGCCGACGCAGCCGAGCAGGAACGCGTTGCGGAACTGGTCCTCGCAGGCGACGACGTCGCGGATGTCCCCGAACGGCCCGTAGTACGGCAGGATCCCGTGCATCGCGCACGCGTCGACCATCCGCGCCACCGTGTAGTGCCAGAGGTCCTGCTGGTAGGTCGTCCGGCCCTCGGTGAGGTCGTCGCCGACCGGGTCGGTCCGCACCAGATAGCCGGGGTGCCCGCCGCCGACGCGGGTCGTCTTCATCCGGCGGCTCGCGGCCAGGTCGGCCGGGCCGAGCGAGATGCCCTGCATGCGCGGGCTCGCGCCGGCGATCTCCTCCACGTTGGCCACACCGCTCGCCGTCTCGAGGATCGCGTGCACCAGCAACGGTTTCGTCAGGCCGGCACGCGCTTCGAGCTGGGCCAGCAGCCGGTCGACGTAGTGGATGTCCTGCGCGCCCTCGACCTTCGGCACCATGATCACGTCGAGCTTGTCGCCGATCTCCGTGACCAGCGTGACCAGGTCGTCGAGCACCCACGGCGAGTCGAGGCTGTTGACGCGCGTCCACAGCTGCGTCTTCCCGAAGTCGTTCGCCTTGGCGATCGCGACGAGCCCGGCGCGCGCGGCCTCCTTGCGGTCGGCGCGGACGGCGTCCTCGAGGTTGCCGAGCAGGACGTCGACCTTCTTCGCGATGTCCGGCACCTTCGCCGCCATCTTTTCGTTGCCCGGGTCGAAGAAGTGGATCATCCGGGACGGCGTCACCGGGATCTCCCGCACGGGGGCGGGCGCGCCCAGGGCGAGCGGGGCGAAGAAGTCCTTCGGGGAGCGCATCGGTCCTCCACTGCGGCGGCTAAGTGACTGGCCGGTAACTTTAGTCCCGGGCGCGCGTGCCCGCTGCGGCGTAGCTCACCGCCATGTGGGTGACGGCGGGCAACCGCAGCTCAGCGAGCCGAGTCCATTGTGGATTCTCCCTGGATTGCGCCAAATGGGCTAGTCGGGCCCGGTCTGGCATTCTGCCTTGGGTAGCCGGCCGCGGGCGGACGGTAATGCCACTCACCAGCGCTCTCACTCGGTTGGCCGCACCGTTCGACCGAAGTCCGATGACCGCCTACCGACCGGTCATCGATCGCTGGGCGCCGTCGATCGCAGCCGGCAGCACTACCCGGCGACTCCGCGCCGCCGCGCTGTTAGACAAGTGAGGTGCCGGTTTTCCCCGGTCACGAAGCGGTGAAGGTTAGAAGGAGGCGGACTCGTGGCGGCTACACCTCAGAACACCGAGCGCTCGACGGTCGCCGGTGGCGCGAAGCGCAGCCGGTCGATGCCGAGCCGCGTGGTGCCGCCGATCGAACTGCCCGCGAGCGTCGACGAACTCGCCCGCGCCGCCGCCGCCCAGCTGGGCTGGAACGGCGTCGTCCTCCCCGAGACCACGATCCTCGGCCGCAAGGTCTGCGTGGTCGCCAAGCTTCGCACCGACGTGCACGCCGAACGCATCGCGATGGGTGCCGGCCCGGTGGCCGACCGCGCCACCGTCGACACCTGGACCTGGCCGGAGCTGGCCGGAACCGCCCCCGCCCCGGCCGCCGAGATCGTCGGCGTCCTGGCCGTCGCGCGCCACTGGCGCACCGCGATGGCCTCCGCGGTTCCGTTCGCCCGCTACGGCGAGGCCGCGATGGTGCTGCCGTCGCCGGTCGTGCTGACCGAGGACTACGTCGGCAACTGCCTGCCGCGCGCCCGCGCGTACGGCCTCGCCGTCGTGACCGCCGACCCGAACGTGGTCGTCGACCTCGACCTCGAGGGCCGCACCGAGCGCGTCGTGCTGGCCGAGGACCCGGTCTCCCGCCTGGTCAACGAAGTGGTTTACGACCACCTGCTCCGCACCGCCGAGGCCCCCGCGTCGCTCGACTGACGGGTTCCGATCGATCCCCACTAGGGTCGGGGCATGCGAGTCGTCATTGCTGGTGGACACGGTCAGATCGCGTTGCGTCTCGAGCGGTTGCTCGTCGCGCGCGGTGACGAAGCGGTCGGGATCATCCGGAATCCCGCCCACACGGCGGACCTCGAAGCCGCCGGCGCCCAGGCGGTCGTGCTCGACCTGGAGAACTCCGATGTGGACGCCGTCGCCGAAGTGCTGAAGGGCGCCGACGTCGCGGTGTTCTCCGCCGGCGCGGGGCCGGGCAGCGGCACCGCCCGCAAGGACACTGTGGACCGTGGCGCCGCGGCCCTGTTCGCCGAAGCCGCCGAGCGGGCCGGCGTCCGGCGGCACATCCAGGTCGGGTCCATCGGCGCCGACAACCCGGAGAATCCCGACGTCACCGAGGAATTCCGCCACTACCTGCGCGCCAAGCGCGCGGCGGAGGACGACCTCAAGGCGCGCGACCTCGACTGGACCATCCTCCGGCCGGGGCAGCTGACCGACGACCCCGGCACCGGCCTGGTCCTGCTGGCCGAGAAGACCGGCCGCGGCCCGGTGCCGCGCGACGACGTCGCCGCTGTGCTCGCCGGCCTGCTCGAGGCGCCCGCTTCGGTGGGCCGCACCCTGACACTGATCTCTGGCGAGGTCTCGATCGGCGAGGCGATTTCAGCACTGTGAACGAAGCATCGAGAGAAATCGCCGTCTTCAGCGGCAGCGCGCACCCCGAACTGGCCGCGGAGATCTGCGAGCACCTGGGCGTGCCGCTGCAACCGGCCGAGATCCGGCGCTTCGCGAACGACTGCCTCGAAGTGCAGCTGCAGGCGAACTGCCGCGAGCGGGACGTCTTCATCATCCAGCCGCTGGTCAAGCCGGTGCAGGAGCACCTCGTCGAGCTGCTGCTGATGCTCGACGCCGCTCGCGGCGCTTCGGCGTCCCGGATCACCGCCGTCATGCCGCACTACTCGTACGCGCGCTCGGACAAGAAGGACGCACCGCGCATCTCCCTCGGCGGCCGCCTGGTCGCTGACCTGCTGACCACGGCCGGCGCGAACCGCGTGCTCGCGATGACCCTGCACTCGCCGCAGGTCCACGGCTTCTTCAGCGTCCCGGTCGACCACCTGCACGCGCTGAAGGAGCTGGCCAAGCACTTCCGCCAGTACGACCTCTCGCGCACCACCGTCGTCTCGCCCGACCTCGGCAACGCGAAGGAGGCGTCGCACTTCGCGCGGCTCCTCGGCGTCCAGGTCGCGGCCGGGGCGAAGGAGCGGTTCCCCGACGACCGCGTCCAGATCAGCTCGGTGATCGGCGAGATCACCGGCCGCGACGTGATCGTGCTCGACGACGAGATCGCCAAGGGCAGCACCGTGCTCGAACTGCTGGACAAGCTCGCCGAGCTGGAACCGCGGTCGATCCGCGTCGCCTGCACGCACGGGCTGTTCGCGGCGAAGGCCATCGAGCGGATCGGCAGCCGGGCGGAGGTGCTGGAGATCGTCTGCACCAACACGGTCCCGGTGCCCGAGGAGGAACGCACCGAAAAGCTGAAGATCCTGTCGATCGCGCCGGCCATGGCCGAGGCGATCCGCCGGATCCACAACGGCGAATCGGTGTCCGCGCTGTTCTGAGCCGGGTGCTAGCCCGCCCGCCCGAGCACCCGGTCCAGGTAGGTGTTCGTGAAGACGCCGCTCGGGTCGGTTTCCTTGCGCACGCGCAGGAAGTCGTCGAAATGCGGGTAGCGCGAGCGGAGGACGCCGGCGTCGAGGTCGTGCATCTTGCCCCAGTGCGGGCGGCCGCCGACGGCGCCGGCGATCTTCTCGAACGCGCTGAAGTACTCGCGGTACGGCATGCCGACGAACTGGTGGATGGCGATGTAGGCGGAGTCGCGGCCCTGCGCGGTCGACAGCCAGATGTCGTCGCCGGCGGCGACGCGGACCTCGACCGGGAACATCACCGGGTCCTTCAGCCGCGGCACCAGCGCGCGCAGCTCGGTGAGTACGTCGAGGACCGATTCACGGGGAATCGCGTACTCGGTCTCGGTGAAGCGGACGTTCCGCGCGGTGACGAAGACGCGGTGCGAGAGGTCGCTGTACTCGCGCGCGGAGAGCGCGTTCGACGCGAAGCTGCCGAGTGACGGCACGAGCCGCGGCATCCGCCGTCCCGTCCGGCAGAGTCCGCCGAACGCGACGTTCTCCATGATCCGGTAGTCGACGAACTCGCGGACCTTGCTCAGCGGTCGCGCCGTCTCGCAGCGGTTGTTGCGCTTGACCAGTGCGTTCTTGCCGTAGGGGAACCAGTAGAACTCGAAGTGGTCGTTGTCCGCGGCGAAGTCGTGGAACCCTTCGAGAACCTGTTCCAGCGGTTCCGGCCGTTCCTGCGCGCGCAGGAAGAACGACGGTTCGCACTGCAGGGTCACGGTGGTGATCACGCCGAGCGCGCCGAGGCCGACGCGGGCGGCGGCGAAGAGGTCCGGCCGCTCGTCGGCCGAGCAGCTGACCACGGAGCCGTCCGCGAGGACGAGTTCGAGCGCGACGATCTGGGTCGCGATGCCGCCGAGCCGCGCGCCGGTGCCGTGGGTGCCGGTCGAAATCGCGCCGGCGATGGTCTGTGCGTCGATGTCACCGAGGTTGGTCATGGCCAGCCCGAGCGCGTCGAGTTCGGCGTTGAGCTGCCGGATCGTGGTGCCCGAGCGGACGGTGACGTGCCCGGTGGCGACGTCCACGCGTTCGATGCCGGTCCAGCCGCGCAGGTCGATGGCGTCCGAGTCGGCGACGGCGATCGCGGTGAAGGAGTGTCCGCTGCCCCACGGGCGCACGGCGCGGCCGGCCGCGGCGATGCGTTCGATGGTCGCCGCGATCTCAGCCGTGCTGCGGGGCTGGTGAACGTGCTGCGGCGAGGCGGACGCTGTGCCCGCCCAGTTGGTCCACCGGGTCATGCGCGCACCCTTCATCATGTCGAGTGCCCGAAACAGTAAGTGAATAGTATTCGCGTTTCAAGCCTTCGTGTCGTACTTTAGACCTCGTGACCAGTGCGACGGTGTACGACTTGGCGACCAAGGACCTCGATCCACCCTTGGCCGTCGTCGACTTGACCGCCTTCGACGCGAACGCCGACGACCTCCGGCGCCGCGCGTCGGGCAAGCCGATCCGCGTCGTCAGCAAGTCCGTGCGGTGCCGCGCGCTGCTGGAGCGGGTGCTCGCGATGCCGGGCTTCGAAGGCCTGATGTGCTACTCGCTCGCGGAGGCGATCTGGCACGTCGAGCAGGGTACGACCGAGGACATCGTCGTCGCCTACCCGACGGCCGACCACGAAGCGCTCCGCCGCCTGGCCGCGGACGACCGGGCGCGCGCCGCGATCTCGATCATGGTCGACTCGTCCGAGCACCTGGACCTGGTCGACGCCGCCCTCGGCCACGGCCACCCGGAGATCCGCGTCTGCCTGGAGCTCGACGCGTCGTGGCGCCCGCTGCCGGGAATCCACGTCGGCACGCGCCGCTCGCCGGTGTTCACCCCGAAGCAGGCTTCGGCTTTCGCCGGGGCCATCGTCGCCCGGCCGGGCTTCCGCCTGGTCGGCGTGATGGCGTACGAAGGCCAGATCGCGGGCCTCGGCGACGCGGTCGGTCGCCGCTTCAACCAGGCACTGGTCGGCTGGATGCAGCGCCGCTCGGCGGCCGAGCTGGCCCGTCGCCGCGGCGCGGTGATCCGCGCGATCAGCGAGGTGACGGACCTGGAGTTCGTCAACGGCGGCGGCACCGGAAGCATCGAGTCCACGGGCGCGGACGCGGTGGTCACCGAAATAGCGGCCGGCTCAGGCCTGATCGGCCCGACACTGTTCGACGGCTACACCCGGTTCAAGCCCCGCCCGGCGGCGCTGTTCGCCCTGCCGGTGGTCCGCCGCCCGACCCGCACCATCGCCACGCTGTTCTCCGGCGGCTACATCGCCTCGGGCCCGACGGGTCCTTCGCGAGCGCCCCAGCCGTACCTCCCGACGGGCCTGAAACTCCTGGGCTTCGAGGGAGCGGGCGAAGTCCAGACACCGGTGACGGGCCGCGCGGCCCGAACGCTCAAACTGGGCGACCGGGTGTGGCTGCGCCACGCGAAGGCGGGCGAGCTGGCGGAGCGCTTCACGCACTACCACCTGGTGATGGGCGACCGCGTGGAACGCACGGTCCCGACCTACCGAGGCGAGCACCAGAACTTCGGCTGACCAGCTAAAGCGACTTCGCCGGAAACTCCCCCACCCTCCCTGGGGGGCGTCCCCACGTCCAGTCTATCGGTGGTCACCGACAGCCCCGCGCCAAAACGCAGAGTTGTCCACAGCTGTGCATGCCTGTGGACAACTTCTGTGGACAGTCGTGCCTACTGCTCCCCGAACCGGGCCGCCAGGTAGCCCTTCACCACGTACTTGGCCTCGGCGACGATCTTCTCGTCCCCGCTCGGCTCCCGTCGGAAGGCCAGCTTCAGCAGCGCGTCCGCGACCTCGTTGGCGATCGTGAGCGCGAACCGCAGGTCCTCCACCGGGCGGTCGACCTGGGCGGTCAGCATTTCGGTCAGCGAGTCGACGATCACCGCGTTGTTGTCGCGGGTCTCGTCGAGCAGCTGGCGGTCGATGATGTCGCCGAAGTGGACCTTCGAGAACCCGGGGACCGAACGGTGCATCTCCAGGTAGATGTCGAGGATCGAGTCGACGAGGTCCCACCAGTGCTCGGAGCCGAGCAGCTTGATGCGCTCGTCCACCGCCGCGACGAACCGTTCGAGGTTCCGCGCGGTAAGCGCTTGCACGACGGCACGTTTGTCCGGGAAGAACTGGTACAGCGAACCTACGGCGACCCCCGCTCGTTTGGCGATCAAGGTCGTCGTCAGTGCGTCGTAACCGAGCTCGTCGATCAACGCCGCGCTGGCGTCGAGCATCTGCTCGACCCGCTTCGCGCTGCGTTGCTGGACCGGTTGCCGGCGCAAGGGGGTGGCTTCAGCCGGCACCTTCGCGGCCTGGATGTCGGACACGGCGCTCCTCCTCGTCTGATCTGGGACTTTATCGTGCCGACGGGCTTCCCCACGGACGAGTGAAGACCTAGTATATGAGAACTTTTCATGTTCACCCGTATGGGTGTCCTGACGAAGGGGTCAGCGCCGGTGCAGAACCCGATCTTCCCGCCCGACTTCCTCTGGGGGGTTTCGACCTCGGCATTCCAGATCGAAGGTGCCACCAGTGAAGGGGGGCGCGGACCGTCCATCTGGGACACGTTCACCGCGACCGAGGGCAAGATCGCCCGCGGCGAACAAGCAAACGTAGCCGCCGATCACTACCACCGCTACCCCGAAGACATCGCGCTGATGGCGGAACTCGGCGTCGGCGCCTACCGGATGTCCATCGCCTGGCCGCGCATCCAGCCCGACGGCAAGGGCGCGCCCAATCCCGAGGGCCTCGGCTTCTACGACAAGCTCATCGACGCCGTGTGCGCGGCGGGCATCGCCCCCGCCGTCACGCTCTACCACTGGGACACCCCCCAGGCCATCGAGGACGACGGCGGCTGGCTCGCGCGCGACACCGCCGAGCGTTTCGCCGAGTACGCCCGCATCTTGGGTGACCGCTTCGCCGATCGGGTGAAGCTGTGGATTCCGCTGAACGAGCCGATGGTGATGTCGATCTTCGGCTACGGGATCGGCGAGTACGCGCCCGGCAAGACGCTCCTGCTCGACGCGATCCCGACCGCGCACCACCAGAACCTCGCGCACGGTCTGGCCGTCCAGGCCCTGCGCGCGGCGGGCGCGACGAACGTCGGCACGGCGAACAACCACTCGCCGATCTGGCCCGCCACCGACACCCCGGAGGACGCGGCCGCCGCGGAGTGGCTCGACGCGCTCATCAACCGGCTCTACGCTGATCCCGTGCTGCTCGGCAGCTACCCGGAGCAGCTCCACGACCACCTGCCGGCCGGTTTCGCCGACGACCTGCCGACCATCGCGCAGCCTCTCGACTTTTACGGCGTCAACTACTACGAACCGCAGGGCGTCGCCGCGCCCGGCCCGGGCAACCCGCTGCCCTTCGAACTCCGCGACGTCGACGGCTACCCCATGACGACGAACGACTCGCCGATCGTCCCGCACGCCCTGCGCGAGCTGCTGCTGGACTTCCACCGCCGCTACCGCGACAAGCTGCCGCCGATCCAGATCACCGAGAACGGCTGCAGCTTCGCCGACGAGGTCGCCGAAGACGGCCACGTCCACGACCCCGAGCGCATCGACTTCCTGCACGGCCATCTCGTCGCGCTGCGCGAAGCGATGGACGCCGGCGTCGACGTCCGGGGCTACTTCTGCTGGTCCCTGATGGACAATTTCGAATGGTCCAAGGGTTACGCGCCGCGCTTCGGCCTGGTGCACGTCGACTACGAGACCCTGCGGCGGACGCCGAAGGACTCGTTCCACTGGTACCGGAAGCTGGTGCGGAATGAGTAGTGAGACGACCGAGGCCGCCGGCCTGCCGGTAGCCCTCGCCGAGCCCGTCGTGCGGGTGCGGCCCGGCTGGATGAGCCTGCTGTTCTTCGCGAACATCGCGCTCTGGCTGGGGGTCTACGCCCCGATCCAGGTGTTGCTGCCGCAGCAGGCGGAGCTCCTCGACCAGGTGAACAAGGAGTTCGTGCTCGGTCTGGTGATGGGCGTCGGCGCGGTGGTGGCGTTGATCGTCAACCCGGCGGTCGGGCTGTTGTCGGACCGCACGTGTTCGCGGTTCGGCCGCCGCCACCCGTGGACGGTGATCGGCGCGGTGGTCGCCGCCGTCGGGCTGCTGGTGCTGGCGTTCGCGCCGGACGTCGCGCTCATGATCGTCGGCTGGTGTCTCGTGCAGGCCGGGCTCAACGGCATGCTCGCCACGCTGATGTCCGCGATCGCCGACCGCGTCCCGGTCGGCCAGCGGGCGCAGGTCGGCGGGCTCGTCGGCATCGCGCAGATGCTCGGCACGGTGCTGGGCGCGGTCGTGGTCGTCGTGATGCTCGGTATCGCCGGGTTGCCGCTGGCGTACGCGGCCTGCGCGGTGATCGTCGTCGTCGGAGCCGCGCTCTTCGTGCTCCGGACGCCGGACGCGCGTCTGCCGGTGGAGTTCCGACCTTCGTCGGCGGCCGGCGAGGTCATCCGCAACCTCTGGGTCTCGCCGCGGCGCAACCCGGACTTCGCATGGGCGTGGTCGTGTCACTTCATGATCAACCTCGGCAACGCGTTCGGGACGCTCTACCTGTTGTTCTTCCTGAAGGACGCGGTGCACTACCCGGACCCCGACACGGGGCTGCTCATCATGATGGGGCTGTACGGCGTCGCGCTCGTCGCCGGCGCGGTGCTCGCCGGGCACTTTTCGGACAAGTCCGGACGCCGCAAGCCCTATGTCCTCGCGGCTTCCGGCGTGATGGCACTGGCCGCGCTGCTGCTGGTGCTCTGGCAGAGCTGGCCGGCGGCACTCGCCGCGGCCCCGCTGCTCGGCGTCGGTTTCGGGGCGTACATGGCGGTCGCGCTGGCGATGCTGACGCAGGTGCTCCCGACGGCGCAGGACCGCGCGAAGGACCTCGGCGTCATCAACATCGCCAGCTCGCTGCCGCAGGTGGTGGCCCCGCTGGTGACACCGCTGGTGCTGGCTTACCTCGGCGGCTACTCGGGCCTCTTCGCCGCCTCGGCGGTGGCGACGCTGCTGGCCGCGGTGCTGGTGCTGCGGGTGAAGGCCGTCCGCTAACCCAAAAGCCGTGAATGTCGCATTGAGGGACTTATGTTGGACGCACATCACCAAAAAAACCCGGTCAAACTAAGTGGGGGGTGGCCCGCAATGACAACCCGCCCGCGGGCCC